>JAQIBO010000281.1 GCA_027859055.1 Spirochaeta sp. | reverse complement strand
GAGTTGATCAGCCCGGAGGCATTTCTTTCCCCCGATCCCGCCCTCCACGTGACGCTCAGCCACCTGCGCGCTCACTTTCCCCTTGCGGCATTGACCAACAATCCCCACGAAATCGGCGTACGCTGTTTGCGCGCCCTGGGAATCGGTGCGCTGTTTGATACGGTGACCGGGCTTGACGACTCCGGGGAAAGCAAACCGTCGTGGGGGCCGTTTCAACACGCTCTCACGCAGCTCCACGTTCCGGTCAATGGAGTTCTCATGATCGGCGATCGTTACGACGTGGACCTTGAACCGGTGATCTGCCGCGGCGGGGGAGCCATTCTCGTCGAGACCAGGGAAGACGTGTCACGTATTCCGGACGTGGTGGGGGAACGGTATGCGCTACCAGGACGCCGTTGATACGATAATCGCCGTGGTGGACGCCGCGATATCTCACAGCTTTCCCGATCATCCGCGCGCATTTATCACAAACCGCCACGCCGGCACGCGCCACCGCCACCGGCGGACCGTTGCTGTTGCCCGGACGCTTCGGCAGCAGGAACGTGTTCCCCGACTGCGCCACATCCCCGAAGTGCACAGGACGGCAACCGCCCGGGAGGCGGTAGGTGTTGTTCGTGAGCTTCAGCGGCGCAGTGCCGCCCAGGCAATTGGAAATCCGACCGTGGTTGTCAGTCTGGGCGGTGACGGCACGCATAACCATTGCCTGCGCGCCGGCATGAGCGACCCGGAGACGGTTGTGTTCTTGCGAGTTCCCCTGGGAAGTGGAAACGACGCCAGCGATACCGAATCACTTGCCGCTTTTCTGGACGCAATCACCGGTACATTACATATTGCGTGGGTACCCGCTGTAGAAGTGCTGCGGGAAGGTGACCCGACCGCACACCCGCTGGCGGCGTTCAACATCGCCTCGCTGGGAATCGACGCGTTTATTACCGCGATGCACGACCGGTGGCGTACGATTCTTCCGGGGAATACGTATCGCCTGCTGGTCGACCTTGCAGTGTTGCGGTATGAAACGCTTGTCAATCTTGCCCCGTGCGGTCTGGCGGTCACTCAGCCTTCCGGATCAGTCATCGATGAGGGGACCGCGGTTCGCATGCTGATCGCGATGGGGGTCAGCGGACATCGCACCTACGGCGACCACATGCACGTCCTGCCCGGTGAGGAAAACGTGTGCGTTCTTGGTTGGGCAGGTCTTCGAGATAAACTGCGGATTAAGCGGCTCTTTTATGCCGGCGCCCACGTTGCGGAACCGATTACCACGATGTACCAAAGCGGCGACATCATCATCTCCTACGACCGACCGGTCCCGGTTCAGATGGACGGTGAAGCGATGTGGTTAAACAGTGACGATTTCCCGCTTCGGTTCCGGCTTCGCCACCGAGCGGTCCAGGTCCTTACTCCGGTGGAAACTCGTAGATCCGTTGTTCCTCAGTAAGACCTGCGAACCCGTTATCCGCGATCTGACCGCGTTTGTCGTCAAAGTTGTCTCCGTAATGGACGAGGTGCATCCGTGAGCGGTACGATTCGGGAAGTGTGGAAATTTGATCGAGGGAGGCGTGGATTCCACCGGGAAAAAACTGCGTGTCGTGGAAGATCGCCTCGGCCCCACCGGCAGGTTCTATTTCCGGAAGCATATCTGCGTCAAACTGGGTGTCCCCGGAAAACACAACCCGCTCATCAATGACAAATCCGATCGTGTACATCGCGTCCTGCCACGTTGTTGCCTGTTCCGGATAGTGGCGGGTGCGAAACGTGCGCACGTGAATGCCGCCAACGTCAAAAGCGCTTCCCTCGCGGGGTGCGTTTGGTTTCCGCCGCGGGCGAACAACTTCGAAGTAGTCTTCAAACCGGAGTCCGACGCCATCATGCCGTTCGTTGTACTCGGCACCACCGCGGATGCTCTGATTCCACAGTATCTTCTGGTACGTCCGGGTGATAAAGATGCGCGGCTTGGACCGCGTTACGTAGCGGTTCATCAGAATCAGCTCTTCAAGGCCGCCCACATGATCCGCATGTGAGTGGGTAACCATAATATTCCGAATATCGAGAATTGAAAGACCGCCCAGGCTGAGGGAGCCGCTGCAGGTGGTGCCGCAGTCCACCAGGAGGTGATCATCACCTTTTACGATAAGTACGTTTGTCTGATGATGTCGTTTTGAGAATGCGCTGCCGCAACCGAGAAAGTACACCCAGAGTTGTCCATCGTTCCGGAGAGAAACCGGCGCGTTTACGATTCTCATTTCTTTCGACAAACCTATCCCGATTCGACGGAATTTACAAGATCGACGGAAACGAAACGCTCATGCACTGGCTTTGCCGCGGAAAAATTGCGATTGTTAGTGAATGCGACACCGTTTTCGAGAGGCCCGAGGGAACGGGGCGGCGTGGGTGCTCATATTCATATTCGTGTTCGTGGTTGGCGGCGTGTCCGACGTTGCGGGGCGGGATTTCATGGAACGTCCCGCCGCGATCGCGCCCGGCGGAACTCCGGACGGGTTCGGGCTCCTTCCGGCGCTATACGGCGAAGTGGCCTACCATTCTCACCTGTTTTCCGACAGTGACACCGATACCTTCCAGATTCGAAACTTCGCCCACGTCGGACTGGTTGACGTGGGAACAACCCGTATCGGCTTTTACTACGGAACGTTTCTGCTGTC
>JAQIBO010000237.1 GCA_027859055.1 Spirochaeta sp. | reverse complement strand
CGTCTACGGAAGGGTTCCGCTCCTGGTTACCTTTTTCAAATTCGCCGTGTTGGCGACGGGTGGAGAAGTTCTCGCACACCGATTACGAACCGGGCGATATCGGTTTTGTGGATTCGGCATCGTGCCCAAAATGGTTGTGTGGGGCTTCCTGGGTCTGGCGATCTACGCGGCGTTCGGCATCTTCTCCGCCGGGGTTCCCGCGCTGTTTGCCCAGTCGTCGATCGCTCTTCTCCATACGCCGGTTGGTACGGGCTTTCTCATTTCCGTTTTTATGAATGTATTCTTTGCGCCGGTTATGATGCTGACCCATCACGTGACCGATCTCCATATCGCAAAATCGGGAGGCACCTTTCCTCTCCGGGAGTTCCACATGGTGCCGTTACTGGCCAATGTCGACTGGAATCGTATGTGGAGCTTTGTTTTCTTCAAAACGATCCCGTTGTTCTGGATACCCGCCCATACGATCACGTTTCTGTTACCTCCGGAGTATAGAACGATGTTTGCTGCGGCCCTCTCCGTCGCCCTGGGCGTGTTTTTAGGAGTGGCGGCGCGGCGTAAGGAGACGAATGATGGATAGAGAGAAAACGCTCGTCCTCGGCGATGAGGCGGTCGCGTTGGGCGCGATAGATGCGGGAATGTCGGTCGCCTACGGGTATCCCGGCACCCCATCCACGGAGATCCTCGAGTACGTCCAGGCGTATAGGGAACGAGAAGATACAGACCTTGTTGCCCGCTGGTGTTCAAACGAAAAGACCGCCACCGAGGGAGGTGTCGGGGTCTCTTTTGCGGGAAAGCGCTGTCTGGTGACGATGAAACACGACGGGCTCAACGTCGCGATGGACGCGTTTGTGAACGCGTGCCTCCTGGAGATCCACGGGGGAATGGTTCTCGCCGTTGCCGATGATCCGGGGATGCACTCCTCACAGAACGAACAGGATACGCGCTTCCTCACCGATTTTGCGCATACGATCTGTCTGGAACCGCGGAATCAGCAGGAAGCGTACGACATGACCCGTGAAGCGTTCCAGTTGTCGGAAACGTTTCACGTACCGGTGGTTGTTCGACTGGTGACTCGGCTCTCCCACGCGCGGTCGGTTATCACTCGTGCGCCGGCCACGGAGAAAAGCGACCTGGGGAAGGCGCTTGACCGTTCCAGGTGGATGACCCTGCCGGCGCTGGCGAGGAAGGGGTGGGCACACCTCCTGGAACAGCAGCGCGAGTTCACCGCCTGGTCCGAGGGGTCCCGCTTTAACCAACTTGATCTCAACCCCGCGTGTACCGAGTTCGCCGTGATTACCAGCGGTCTTGGCGGCAATTACTACGCCGAGAACGAAGCGGAACTTGCACTGCGGCCGAGCCGATTGCACGTCGGGACCTATCCGCTGCCGGTGGAGAAGATCCGCCGCCTCGCCGAATCGGCGGACCGCGTCGTCCTCATTGAAGAGGGCTACCCGTACATAGAACGTCAGCTCCGGAGTATTCTTGGTCAACCGGTGGAAATACGCGGGAAGATGGACGGTGCCGTTCCCATTCAGGGTGAGCTGAACGCCGACAACGTTCGCGCTGCCCTCGGTCTCCCGGAACGGACCACGGCAGCCGCTGCCACCCTCGCCGGTTCACAGGCGCTTCCCGGGCGGCCGCCTCAACTGTGTCGCGGGTGTCCCCACATTTATTCCTTTCAGGCACTTAACGAGGCGCGGGAGGGGCTGCCCTCGAGTATCGTAACCAGCGACATCGGGTGTTACGCCCTCGGTGCGCTGCCCCCGTATGACGCGGTTGAGACGATCTTGTGCATGGGAGCGTCGATCGGGATGGCAAACGGTGCCGCCCAGGCGGGGCAGGCCAACGTTGTTGCCACGATCGGAGATTCAACCTTTTTCCATTCCGGAATTCCCGGGCTCGTAGACGCCGTCGCCGCCGGTACCGCCGTGACAATCGTCATCCTCGACAACGGGACGACCGGCATGACCGGTGGTCAGGACACGGTTGCGCCGGGCTCTGTGATCCGGGAAATCGCCGTTGGTGCCGGGGTTGATCCGGAGCATATCGTACTGATCGATCCGATACCGAAAAAGCACGCGGAAAACGTGGAGATCTATCGCCGGGAAATGGCGTACGACGGCGTGTCGGTGGTGATTCCGGTGCGGGAGTGTGTCCAGACCGCCCTGCAACGTCAGCGGCGGTCGAAGAAAACGGAGAGTGCGCGATGAAAACCGATATCATTCTCGCCGGCGTCGGCGGGCAGGGGATCCTTTCCATCGCTGCAGTACTTGGATTTGCCGCGATGAACAGCGGCTTGCACGTGAAACAGGCGGAAGTACATGGAATGAGCCAGCGCGGCGGCGCGGTACAATCTCACCTGCGCATTTCGGATACGGCGATCCACAGCGACCTCATCCCCAGAGGGGGAGCCGATATGATTCTCTCTGTGGAACCCCTTGAGAGTCTCCGCTACCTTGAGTATCTGGCACCGGCAGGTCGACTGGTCACAAACACGACCCCTGAACGCAATATCCCGAACTACCCGGAGATCACCGAGGTGCTGGCGGCGATCGAACACGTCGCAGGCAGCATCACGATCGACGCCGATGCGATCGCCGCGGAGGCGAACAATCGACGCGGGATGAATATGGTCATGACCGGCGCCGCTTCACCGTTTTTGAGCGTCTCCTTCGACGCCCTCACCGATGCGGTGCGCAGCGTGTTTGCCCGGAAGGGTGAGGCGATCATCGCGGCCAATATCGCCGCCCTCGAGGCGGGACGATCCTACGTCGCGGCTCGCCTTGCAACAACTGGAGAAACGCGGTGATTACGAACAAACTGATTCATCCGCGGTCGATCGCCGTCATCGGAGCGTCCAACGACACGCGGAAACCCGGCGGCAAAGTGATCGAGAATCTCCTCGTCGGCGGCTTTGACGGGCCGATCTATCCGGTAAATCCCAAAGAGTCGGAGATTCAGGGCATTGCAGGATACCGTTCCGTATCTGACCTTCCGCAGGTTGACGTGGCGATCCTGGCGATACCCGCCGCATCCTGTGTGGAAACGGTGCGCGTCCTCGCTGAAACAAAAGAGACCCGCGGTTTCATCGTGTTTTCCGCCGGTTTTGGAGAGGTTGATCCGGCGGGAGCGGCGATCGAATCCGAGATGGTCCGTATCGCCGACGCACACGGTGCTGCGTTGATTGGGCCCAACTGCATCGGCATTCTCACGCCGCACTACAACGGTGTGTTCACAACGCCGATACCACCGTCCGACGCGCACGGGTGCACCCTCATCTCCGGGTCAGGCGCGACGGCGGTATTCATTATGGAAGCGTCAACAACGATCGGCCTGCGGTTTTCCCGGGTGTTTTCGGTAGGAAACAGCGCCCAGATCGGTGTTGAGGATGTGCTCCGGTATATCGACGAGACCGAATCCGGCGCGTCGGACACCCTCGTGCCCCCGATCCTCCTGTATATCGAAAGCATTACCGACCCCCAGGCGTTTCTGACCCACGCCCGTTCACTGCGCCGGAAGGGGTTTCCGATCGCCGCGATAAAGGCGGGAAGCTCCGAGGCCGGGGGCCGCGCCGCCGGGTCGCACACCGGCGCCCTTGCCGGGTCCGACGCTGCGGTAGACGCGCTGTTCCAGAAAGCGGGTGTTATTCGTTGTCGCAGTCGCGAGGAACTCACGACTGTGGGAGCGGTTCTCAGTCAACGCGGTCTTGCGGGTCCCAATATCGCGGTTGTCACTCACGCCGGGGGTCCCGCGGTTATGATGACCGACACCCTGAGCGAGGGCGGCCTTACCGTACCACCGATCTCCGGCGAGGCGGCGGAGCAACTGCAGGAAGCGCTGTACCCCGCCAGCTCGGTGGGCAATCCGATCGACTTTCTCGCTACCGGTTCCGCGGAGCAACTGAGAATGATCCTCGCGTATTGCGAGAACCGCTTTGACAACATAGACGGCATTGCCGTGATCTTCGGAAGCCCCGGCTTGTTTCCCGTTGACGACGCCTATCGCGTCCTTCACGACGCGATCCGGACCCAGAGCAAACCGATCTACCCGATACTGCCCTCGGTAGTAAACGCGGCACGGGAAGCGGAAGAGTTTCGGCGGAACGGTAACATCGCCTTTCCCGATGAGGTGACAGCGGCGCGGGCGATCGCAACGGCGTACCACGCTCACGCACCGTTTGATGATGCGGAGCCGACGCGCTCAGCGCCAGGTTCGGCAGCTCCCGCCCCCGTGCCCGCGCCCGAGGCGGCGCTCGCCGCCAGAATTGGTGAGCTCACTCCCGGTCCCGACGGATTTCTGCCCCCTGCCGATGTTGCACAAATACTGGACGCCGTTGGAATCCCCCGCGTACCCGAGGTATCAGTATATACCGAAGACGAGGCGGTCGCGTCGGCGCAAGTCCTCGGCTACCCCATCGTGATGAAGGCGATTGGACCGGTCCACAAAAGCGACGTTGGCGGCGTGGCCCTCGGCGTGGCGACACCGGAAGAGGTGCAGACAGAGTTCCGCCGGATCATGGCGATTCCCGAGACAACCGCGGTGTTACTGCAGCCCATGGCGAAAGGGACGGAGCTCTTTGCCGGAGTTGTTGCCGAGCCTCCCTATGGACACCTCATCGCGGCGGGCCTCGGGGGCATCTTTGTCGAACTCTTGAAGGACACCGCCTGTGGCCTCGCGCCTCTCGGCGCCAGGGAAGCGGAATACATGATCAGCTCCCTCAACGGGTACGAGCTGCTACGCGGCGCGCGCGGTACCCCGGGAGTGGATATCACGCAATTTGTCGGCGTTCTGACGGCACTTTCGCACCTGGTAGGAGAAATGCCGGAGATCATCGAGTTGGACCTGAATCCGCTTATCGCCACCGCGGAGCGCATCATGACCGTCGACGCTCGTATTCGCATCAAAACGTGAGTAACGGAGAGAGACAGACGATGACACACCAAAACACACCGATTGACCGGACGGTCGTAGACGATGTACTTGCTCAAAGCGAGGTAGCCGATCTCGGCACCGCAAACATACGAGAGATCGTGCGCATCGTATCGGAGATTGAAACGATATCGCAAGCGCGATTTGTTCGCATGGAGATGGGAGTTCCCGGTCTTCCGTCACCGGATGTGGGGGTTGCCGCGCAGATAGAAGCTCTTGAACACGGTGTGAGTGCGCAATATCCGCCGATCGACGGGATCCCGCAGCTGAAACGCGAAGCGTCGCGATTTGCCAGGTTGTTTCTCGATATCGAGGCGGCTCCTGCCGGGTGCGTCCCGGTGGTCGGCTCGATGCAGGGCGCGTTTGCCACCTTCCTGACGGCAAATCGCAACGACCACACGCGGAAGGGGACGCTCTTTATCGACCCCGGCTTTCCCGTCCAGAAACAGCAGTGTTCCGTCCTTGGCCATGAGTACGACTCGTTTGATATCGCCGATTTTCGCGGTGAACGACTCCGAGACCAGCTTGAGGAGCACCTGAAGAAGGGAGAGATATCTTCAATCCTGTATTCCAACCCCAATAATCCCAGCTGGGTGTGTCTTGACGAAGCCGAACTCCGAATAATCGGCGAGACGGCAAAAAAGTACGATGTGACGGTGATTGAAGACCTTGCGTACTTCGGCATGGACTTTCGCGTGGATTATGGCCAACCCGGCGCACCACCGTACCAACCGACAGTGGCGCGCTACACCGACAACTACGTGCTGTTGCTCTCCACCTCCAAGTTTTTCAGTTACGCCGGCGAGCGTGTCGCGGTGATCATCATCTCCGACGCGCTGTACAATCGCCGCTATCCGGATCTCCTGCGCTACTACAACTCCGAACTGTTTGGCCACGCACTGATCTACGGAGCGGTCTACGCGCTCACCGCCGGGGCGTCTCATTCCGCGCAGTATGCGGTGGCGGCGTTACTCAAAGCCGCCAACGACGGCGCGCTCAATTTTGTAGCGCAAACGCAGGAGTACGGGCGCCGCGCCGCGATCATGAAGCACGCGTTTACCGACAACGGGTTTGAAATCGTATACGCTACCGATGGTGCGCCGGAGACGGACCGGCCGATCGCCGACGGCTTCTACTTCACCGTCTCCTGGCCGGGAATGACCGGAGGAGAGCTGCTGCACGAGCTCCTGTACTACGGTATCAGCGCGATCGGTCTCGGAATTACCGGCAGCGTTCATCCCGAGGGGCTTCGCGCGTGTGTCAGCCGCTTCACTCCCGAGTTTGAACCGCTCCTGGCGGAACGGTTGCGCCGGTTTCGAGGTGATCACGGGAGTTCAGAGCGATAGACGTGAACACGTGGTTTGGCCGGTGCGCCTTGATGTAGCACCCGCTCTGGTGCAGTATGTTCTTATGCGATTGACCGAAACGCAACGGGCGGAAATTCTGCGAATTGCGGCGGAGCTTTTTGGACCCGATGCCACTGTCACGCTCTTCGGATCCCGCGTTGATGACGCGGCCCGTGGTGGAGATATCGATCTTATGATCACCACGGGACTGGATTCCGCCACAGCCCGGCGAAAAAAGATCCGTTTTCTCGTCAGACTCAAGCAGCGAATCGGTGACCGCCGGATCGACGTGGTTCTGCGAACCCCGGATTCCCGTGAACGAACGATCCATCGGATTGCGTTAACCGAGGGGGTGACGATCCAATGAACGAAGGTGACCGCGAGAAACTACAGGCGATTCTTCATGAATGCGACGTCCATGGTCGGTTTCACGTGATACCTCCGTGTGTGGTACAATGCCATCTTCATGGTTTTCAGTAGACTCTTTCTTTTATTTACGGTAATTCCGCTGATCGAACTCTTCATCCTCATCAGGCTCGGTTCGGTTATCGGCGCGGCGTGGACGGTGCTGCTGGTAGTGGGTACGGGAGCCCTCGGGGCGTATCTTGCACGGCATCAGGGGTGGTTTGTCTGGCGGGATATCCAGACAGAACTGAATATCGGGCGGTTTCCCGGTGAGCAGATGCTGGACGCGTTGTTGCTGCTGATTGCCGGGGTGGTCTTGATCACGCCGGGCATCATCACGGACCTCGTCGGGTTTGCCCTTCTCATACCAGCCTCCCGCGCGCCGATCCGCCGCTTCATTTCTGCACGTCTCCGCCGTATGTCTGACGACGGGACGATCACGTTTCACGGGCCGGAGTAGATTGACGCGAGCACGGAGTGGGAGTATTTTCCGCACATGACTACACACACGAAGTCACGTACAAATGTGAGTATAGAATCAGCACTTCTCGAAGAAGCTCGGTCCCGGGGAATCAAGTTATCACCACTTCTGGAAGAAGCGATACGTGAAAAAGTTCGCCAGGAGCAGGCCGATCAATGGCGGGAAGAGAATCGCAAAGCCATCCAGGCCTACAACCGGGAGGTCCGGGAACATGGTTCCTTCTCAGATGGACTGAGAAGCTTCTGATGGCCCAGTTCGAAATCTACCTAAATGGTGACGAGAGGACTCGAGAGCGGACTCCGTATCTGCTCGATATGCAGGCGGATCTTCTTTCGGACCTCGCGACGCGGATAGTAGCGCCCCTCCGTCCCGGAACCGAAAAAGAGCAGTGGGTAGTATCGCGAATGCATCCCGTTCTCCGTGTGGGCGAAGAGCCGTTCGTAGCTGTGGTCTCCGAGATGGCTGCCGTACCCGCCAGTATTCTGGGCGGCAGGGTAGGGGACGCTCGTGAACGGCGTACCGAGCTTATCGCGGCCGTCGATCTCCTGATTACCGGATTCTAATTCTCGCCGGGAGTATACTGGGACCGGTCGTGATGCTCCTTGAGATGATTCCGGTGGGGTCCTCAGACTGCGTCTTCCGGTACGCGCCGTCACCATGCCTCCTCGGGCTGGGCGGATTTGAAACGCCGACCCGTGTCCCTGGATAACGGCCAGAAGTCCTTAGTTAGCGGAAGCTGCTACGGATCACTGGGTTGCGCTAGGGCGGATGACGTGGATAGGTCTTCCAGAACACCCCGGATCTCATCCAATGCCGCTTCTAAGTCCGTAGCGATCTCCTCAGCCAGCACCTGCGGCTCCGGCAAATTCTCCGAGTCTTCCAGACTTTCGTCCCGGAGCCAGAAGATGTCCAGGCTGGCCTTGTCTCGCTTGATTATTTCGTCGTAGGTGTACTTTCGCCAGCGACCGTCCGGGGTTTCTTCGGTCCAGGTGGGCTTCCGGTTGTGCCGATCTCCCGGCTTGTAGCACTCAACGAACTCTTCCAGATCGCTACGTTTCAGCTTCCCCGTCTTTAACGTGAAGTGCTTGTTGGTCCGCAGATCGTAGTACCAGATCTCTTTGGTCCACGGCGTATCGCTGGCCGGCTTCCGGTTAAAGAAGACGACGTTGGCCTTCACTCCCTGGGCGTAGAAGATGCCGGTCGGCAGCCGCAGGATCGTGTGGACGTCACACTCGTGCATCAGCTTGCGGCGAACGGTCTCTCCCGCGCCGCCTTCAAAGAGGACGTTGTCAGGTAGGACCACCGCTGCACGACCATGTATTTCCAGAAGGCTGCGAATGTGCTGGACGAAGTTGAGCTGCTTGTTCGTCGTGGTGACCCAGAAGTCAGGTCGGTTGTAGACGACGGACTTCTGATCGGTCTCACCTTCCTCGTTGATGATGGTGATGCTGCTCTTCTTGCCAAACGGCGGATTGGTGATCACCACATCGTAATGCGTGGAGGGAGTGTTCCGCAGGCTGTCGTCGGTCTTGATGGGCGGCACTTTCTCATCGTCGTCTGGACCGATCCCATGCAGGAAGAGGTTCATGGCGCACAGCCGGGCCACACCATCCACCAGCTCAATTCCCCGGAGGGCATCGTACTTCAGGTGCTTTTTCTGATCCTTGTCCAGGTCCGGACGGGAACCGATGTAGCCGGCAGCGGAAAGCAGAAACCCACCGGTGCCACAGGCGGGGTCGCAGATCGACTCGCCAGGTTGTGGCTCAACGCAATCCACGATGGCGTCGATCGTAGGCGTCACCCTTCACGTCGGAAGACAGCGAAAGCCACGTTTCTTTCCCGATAAGCTCGACGATCAACTGGCGGAGCTTGGCCGGGTCCTGAATCTTGTTCTGTGCCTTGCCGAAGATCAAGCCGAGCATACCACCCTGTTGCCCAAGCACTCGGAGGGTTTCACGGTAGTGCTCTTCGAGCTTGGTTCCGGTCATCTGCGGAGACGAGAGGTCCGTCCAGCGGAAACCCTTCGGGATCGGCTGTTCGTTTCCAACGAGTTGTTCCCGTTCATCCGCCATCTTCAGGAAGAGCAGGAATGTGAGCTGCTCCAGGTAATCCCGATAGCTGAGACCGTCGTCTCTGAAAATGTTGCAGTAGCTCCACAGCTTTTTGACGATGCTATCGGTGTCCATTTTCATTCTTCTCCAAGGGTGTCCGGGGTATCGGTTGTTGTAACATCGATGTTACAGCTAACGGGTAACTTCATTCGGGGGAGCGATCTTCTTTACGGTTCGTTCTATCTCTCCGACGGACATTGCAGGCGTAATTCCCTTCATCAAGTTCCGAACGGTCTCGTTCCTCTCGATTCATTTCGACGATAACCTTGTCCATCCTTCGCAGATCCCAGCTGCGTTTCAGTCATTGAATCAAAAAGATTCGGATAATTGTCGATGGTGGTCTGGATACGCAGATAGAGATGGATAGTCTTGCGCGTCATCCTGAATACAGCACCGCAGAACTCGTCGAACGAGGCGTAGCTCCTTTCGGCATAATACTCCTTGTCCCGGATCACTTTGGCGGCGGCGATTCGGAGAAACCCTCGGCCGACATCCTGCATCCCTTCGAGCATCTCCGGAAGTGTAGCCTTAAACTCACGGGTAATCAGCGCATCCGCTGAACTGATTTTTGGATTCCACTGGATGCTCGCGGATGGCTACTCCTTACGTTGTCGAAGAGGGATATGGTGGTGCGATGGAACGGGAAACTCCTATTGGTCTCTGTCTTACTTCCTATTCTTATTTGTAGTTCTTATTTTGCAGGTGTAATATTGAAACATGAAAGCTACTCTTACCTCCAAGGGTCAGATCACAATTCCGCAGGCCATTCGTGATCGACTTCACTTGCGTACGGGAGACATCCTGGATTTTGACGAGCACGCCGATGTACTGCTGGCACGACGGGTGATCGATCCTTCCGTATGGGATGCCAGCCTGGAGGAAATCCGGACAGTCTGGGACGGCGGTGTGGTTTCTGATGGATTGTCCGCCGCGGATCTCCTGGAAGACCTGCGCGGACCCGTCGAGTTGCCCTCCACGGACGGGAAGGGCGAGTGAAAACCGCCCTGGATTCGTCGGTGCTTCTGGCGCTGTTCAATAAAGAGGCTGGATGGGAGAAGTGGAACGACCTCATTCGGGAGTCCCTCAGTCTGGGGCCGTTGTTGGTGTGCCCCGTCGTATTTGCGGAAGTTTCCATGGGTTTTCCGTCGGATGCGGTTTGTCTGAAGGCCCTTCAGTCGATCGGGATCGAGTACTCCGAGTTCACGCCACGGTCAGCCTGGATAGCAGGCCGCGTCTTTCTTCGTTACCGTCGGGAAGGAGGACTGCGGGACCATCTCATTCCTGACTTTCTGATTGCCGCCCACGCCACCACCCAGGCACACCGTCTGGCAGCTGTCGACCGGGGATATCTCCGGCGCTACTTCGGGGAACTGGAGTTGATCACCCCGCAGTAAATCCGACGTCATCGAACAAGCGTCTATGGATGTGGTGTGATCGCGATGATCGTCAGCTCGTCCGGTTGCGGGCCATAACACCAGAAGACACGGTAGGCAGCGGGTGTCCTGTTTTCCGCATACGCTTCAAACACTTTGATCCCGACTGCCCGTGTCAGAGATGAGTATTCATGTGTCTGGAGAGACGGATGACGTGGATTTCCTTCGAGTAGAGCGAGTGTCTTCCGGACCGCTTTCAGGCGTTTTTGCAGTTCCGGGCGTTGTTCGAGATGACGGTAATCGTCGCGGGCCTGATCGGAAAAGACGAGCCGGAAGCTCACTGGATATCCTTATCATCTTCCTCAAATTCGACGAAGGATCCCAGGTACGAAGTGTTTCCTTCTGCCACATGACGAAGGCCGGTGCGTACGTTGTCCAGGGCTTCCTTGTTTTCGTAGAGCCACGCCTCTCGTTGCGGGATTTCCTGAAACGGCTCCAGGACGATCCGACCGTCCTGTTCCACCGAAACGCGAACACTGCTGACTCCTTCCAACAGCTTTCCCAGCGTGATTCGTCCCTTGCCGTCGGGCTTCAACGTGACCATGTGTCGTTGCGCCATGTTCTCCTCCTTTACCA
>JAQIBO010000183.1 GCA_027859055.1 Spirochaeta sp. | reverse complement strand
TCACCGTACGCCATGACATTCGGCGGCGCGATAAACGTCTCGGCAAAATACGCGAATGACGGAACCCGGTTTTCCCGGCGTACCGCAGCAGCAACGGATCCGAGAAGATCGTAGTGGTCACCGATCTCCTCGGGCACACCGTCGGGACGCATCTGCACGTGGGACATATCTCCGCGCATGAAGTCGAATCCGTAGGTTCGTTGCAGGAGCGCGTAGCGTTCCTGCACGTAGCGCCATACATCCTCTCGCGGGCGCGTGAAATCTATCGCCCAGTCCCGGTTATCGTCCCGACGTTCGTACAGTTTATACCGCGTCAGGGGTCCGAAAACGCGGGACATGCTTTGCGGCTCGGTGATCCGGTACTCACGCCAGACGTGGCCGTCGTCATCGACGTGGGCGGTTTCACGGTCAACGGCAAGGCCGCGGTATGGCGGCGCCATCGTCGCCGGAACCGGTTCATAGCCAAACATGTACAGATGACGGGATATCTCCGCCCGACGATCACCGCGTCCGGTACGATCCGCGGCGGGACCGAACAGAATCTCGTCCCGTTCGCTTTCGTCAAAAGAGGGAGAGAACAGAGCGGTTCGCTTCCTCGTGGTCAACGGCTCTCCGCTGACCGCCGCACCAAACCGGTCCAGGTAGTTCAGAATCCGCTCCTGAACCTCCTCGTGCAAATTGGCGCGCTGATCGACGATCGTTGTGTCCTCACGGCGGAGCCACTCGAAAAAGTGCGGGTGGGCGAGAACGATTTCCGAGTAGCGATCGGTATGCGGTATCACATCCATTCCGACCGCTTTCCCCATGAGGTGCAGGAGATTGACCGTCGCTTTGAGCTGTCGTTCCGGCGTATCGAGGTGTGGTTCCAGGGCGGCAAGGTCGGAGCTGAAAAACTCTCCGTTGATCTTCCAGCTGCTTACGCCGTACAGGCTTCCGACAACCCCGGGTTCCCACACCGGGAGCAAATGGATCGAATCGTGTGCCCGGGAAAGGGTGAGCGCGTAACTGACGACACCGATAAACGTCCCGATCGTTCGGACGTTGATGCCCACCATATTAGTGGAACGCATCCACGCCGTATCGCCGTGTTGAACAAGGGGGCCGCGGAGCGGTTCCGGAGCAGCGTCGATCGGTTCCGCCGGGTCGGTCCACTGCGATGACAGCGCACGGTCGACGGCCTCACCGTATCGGCGCTGAAGGAGCGTACGAACCTCCGATATACCGAGGGTAACCGCCTCAGCAGGAAGGAGATTCAACCGCAGGTCACTCGTGCCGGCGACATACGACGCTTCCCCCTCCTCGCGGTGACGGCGCAATTTTTCCGTGAGCTCCCCTTCCGTGCGGCCAAGAACGGTCTCCGCGTCACGCCATCCCATCGTTACAGCTCCACCTCATATTCGTTGGTTATGACGATTTCCGCACGCGCGCGGTGCGGCGCGATAATCGCATGTTCGACTTCAAGCACCTCTTCGATAAACGGATCAAACTTCTCGCGAGCGCGGCGTTTCCGCGCCGATAACGTCTGGTGGTAATCGCGGGCGATAAAGATATGGGTGTCCGCCGCCTCCAAAAGCGTGGTGTAGGTACCTTCGGCGATCACGACGTCGAGCCCGGCCAGCGGGAGCGTTTCTTCCGTCAGGTAGTCGTCTTCGTACACAACCAGTGGCTTTACGATTGACGGTTCTCCATTTTTTGCCGCCGCGAGGTGGTCGTTGAGGAGTTCCAGTCTGACTTCATTGGTGCCGACCCGTGAGATATTTTCGCGCCGGCGGGTATCGTTCGTCTTTGGTGGGACCACAAAATAATCGTCCTGTTGCAACACTGCGGCGTTGAACCCGGCACGTTCGAACGCTTCCTGCAACGCCTTCCCCGTTTCCGATTTGCCGCTGCCGGACTCACCGGCCACCGTCACCGCGTACGTCCGGCCGGCGGATCGCACCGGTTCCTGTAACGCGGCAACGATTCTGGCCGCCACGCGTCGGTGGTGCTCCTCAACGATAATTACGTCACCACGCATCACCCACCTCCTGAGTAAATTGGTTTAGGCAACCAACGTATCACGGTCCGGTACTGTTCTGTCAATCTACCGTCGCACCCCCACGATCGTGTTCGGAAAAGAAATCCCGAACGTCCTTATCCGCAAAAAACGCCGAGTACAACACGTCACACCCCTTGATGTGACGCGTCAGCCAGTCACGCAGAAACTCCATCACATCCACGGCGACCATAGGTTTCCCCGCCTCCAGGTCCTGACGCAGGCGTGTCGCCTCGCGCACCAGTTCCGCGTGCTGAACCTTGTGCGTTTCGCATTCGGGGTAGCCGAAATGGTCAAACGCTGCTTCTTCCGCCGAGAAGTGGTACCCCGTATAGGCAAGTAATTCGTCAAAAACCGTTTTGAGATGTTCATCGGTCGCGCCGGTCCGCATCACCTGGTAGAGTTTGTCGACCAACACAAACAACTTCTTGTGGTGGCCATCAAATTCGGGCACGTCTACGGCGTATTCAGGTGACCAGCGCACGAACGTGCCGCCTTGTAACGCGGTGAGCGCTTCCACCAGCAACCGCGATGTTTCCAGAAGCGTCCGAAACTGCTCTTCCCGATCGGAACATCCGCTGGTCGCCGGGGGCGACTCGAGGCACTGAACAATCTCGCCGGCGACGCGGTGCACATCACTGTGCAACTCGTTTATGCGCCGATACAACACCGGGTCACCGATTGCAACTTTACCCTCAACCGATAACCACGACCCGACAGCACACGCCCCGGGATCAGCGATCGTCCGCAGCGCCGGCTCGCCACGGACTGTAGCAGGACTCTGTTCGATCGCAGCTCCGTCGATGAGGCCGCGGACGGTACCGACCCACTCCATATGGTGCAGAATCACGTTGGCGATCTCCAGGCGGCTGCGCGCCTCACGAGCAGCGGTGGCATCCGCTTCCCCGTCGTTCCCGGATCGATACCGGTCGATCAGATCGAGAGTTCGAATTACGTGGTCATTGCTTTCACTGCTGAGCGAAGATATCCGTGTACTCGCCCGTGTCACGTCGGTTGCGGCATCGCCGATGACTTCCATCGCCGAAACGGTATCGTGCGCCGTGTCCCGTGCCGCGGTAATCACGCCGGTTACCTCGCGGGCACCGATCTTCATCTCCTCGGTACTGCCGACGATCTGCCGTGATAAATCCCGGAGCGCCTCCGTAGCGGACACAACCTCGGTGGTACCGGCGGATAATTCCCGGGTACTCCCGGTGATCTCGGTGAACGCATCGGAGACCTCAACCACTCCACCCTCGATCTCCGTAAACGCGTTGCCCGTCTCTGTGCTTGCCGCCCGCGCTTCGTCAATCCGTCCCACCAGGGCGGCAAGACGATCAGAAATCTGATGTGCGTTCTGGGAGGTGGTCTCCGCAAGTTTTCGTATCTCACCGGCAACCACGGCAAATCCGCGGCCGGACGCGCCGGCGTGGGCGGCCTCGATCGCCGCGTTCAT
>JAQIBO010000179.1 GCA_027859055.1 Spirochaeta sp. | reverse complement strand
CGTATCTCCCGACGGGGCGGTGTACCCCCGGTAGGCCGACGAATCGCGACTGGTTGGGTCGACAACCGTTCCCGTCGCATTTACCAAAGCGGGATATCCACTTCCGTTCCATTGCTGATGGTGGTGCAAGGCGATGCGGTGCGCCATCGCAAGACGGGAATCTTCCTCGTCCGTAGCGCGCCGCATTCGATCGATGATCTGGGCACCATAGACGGTATGCAATTGCATCTGTTCCCGCTCCGCCGCTGAAAGCGCCCGCGGCAGTTTGATCAGGTGGGGTATGGCAACCTTGCCGATATCGTGCATTGCCGCGACTATTCCAATCTCGTTTTGCACCCGCGGGTGCATTCCGAGCGTTTGTGCAATGTGACGCGAGTAATCATTGACTCGCCAGATATGACCCCCTGTGATTTCATCGCTGTACTCGGCGGCGGCGCAGACACCGTGAATCGATTGAATGAAACGATGGTCTGCACGATGGGCAAGATCGAGAAGAGAGAACGCGGTTACCGCCGTGTCCGCGACCGATTCCAGCACCGCGATGTCCGTTGCGGTCAGTTTCCCAGCTTTGTTGAACGCGATAATGGAGACGTCACCAGAGTGGTAGTTTGCAAGATTCCGAATCGGTGTGCCGATGAAATCGTTGACATCGGGCAAAACGGGGTAGTGCTTTCGGAATTCTTCCGCAGAAGCGTACGATTCGATATCGTCCCAGATCGCGCGTCCGTCCCTCCGAGATCGCATAATCGGAGCATCTGCATCGGTCGGAATCGGGATTGGGTCTGCGCGACGACCGTCGTTGGTGTAGAGAACGCCGCGAGCGCGGTCAGGAGCGGTCTGGCTGAGATATTTGTCGACTCTCGCAAGCATGACCGCCTGGTACCCTTCGGACAGGAGAAGCTCAGCGAGCCGCTCGTCCTTGTCGCGGAACGCCTCATTTTCTACCAGTTCCTTCTGGAGCTTTCGGGTGAAGGTCCGGAGCGCATCTCTCCGCTCCTCGAGGTGAACCCGTTCAGTCACATCATCAAGCCAGACAAGGCAATCGTCGCGCCCGGTCTCGCGCAGGACCTGTGCGCGATACCATTTCCCGGTTACCGGCGAGTAGAACGGATCGTCCGGCGACGGTGGATCCTGTGCGAGCAGACGCGCCGAAGCTGGAGCTCCGTCCCCGGTCGCGCCGGATCTTTCGCCTCCGTCCCCGCCCGTCACGTCGGGCGCCTTCGCCTCCAATGCGGCATCGACACGGGACGACGTCCGGCTGATCCGTTTGCCGGCCAGGAACTGGTCCAGGTGTTCAATTTCGTTGGCCCGAAACAGCGCCTCGGTTTTGCCGGTTGAAGCGGTAATCGAGCCATCGAAGTCCACGATAAACGCCGGGTCCTGACGATATGACGGCAGGTCGAGAAGCAGTTCGCGTCGTCGGGCTGCGAGACGCCCTGTAACGCGGGTAAAGAGCCCGACGAGGAACGGTACAATAAACGGAAGAATTCCGGCGATCGATTCGAATCGTCTCGTGAGTGTGAGAATTGTTCCCACCACAGCGGCCAGGACATATCCGCTCGGACGAATCGCCTCCTGCCAAATGATGTGTTGCGTAGACCGATCTGTCGTCTTGGTTCGTCGTGCCACACACCCTCCTCTCGGCGCTTGTGTTCTAACTTGTATATACACTATCTAAGAACGAGCATATCGTCCACTTTTTGCTATCATCCAGTGGGATTCCTCGACAATTGTTGTTGGTACAACTATTATTGCACCATGAACACGGTGCTGCCCGGACAGATAGATGTCGGCGAAATTCTGAAATCCAAGAATCCCCGTGCTGCCGCGCTGTTGCCCCGACTTATTCGAAGATCTCTGGAGTTGGTGGCGCACCAGCGGGAGCTTCGACAATTCGTTACAACCTGTACGACCGGCGCGTCTGAACCCGCGCTCGTTGTTGAACAGGCGCTCCGATTCCTCAATGTGTCTGTTGTTGTTCGCGGTCGGCGGGAACTCCCGGATTCCCCGCACTTTGTCCTGTGCGCTAACCATCCGACCGGCGGCATAGACGGGCTTGTTCTGATGCAGTTGCTCGTCAGCCGATACGGTGGCGTACGGGTGCCTGCCAACGATGTTCTGGCCGCACTTCCCGGGATCAGCGAGTTCGTCGTTCCGGTAGACAAACACGGCTCCAACGCGGGTCGAATACACCTGTACGAAGAGGTGTTTCATTCGAAATACCCGATTCTCGTCTTTCCCGCGGGCCGAACCGCTCGTCCGGCGGGAAAACCCCTCCGCGAATACCCCTGGAACAAGGCGTTTCTGAAGCAGGCACGACGCAGCGGTCGATTGGTCGTACCGGTCCATCTTTCCGGGTGCAATTCCCGACACTTTTACCTGATCTGGAAGCTTCGCAGGGTACTGCGGATTCGTCCGAATCTCGAGATGCTGCTGCTGGTCGACGAGTTGATCCGGCTGCGGGGCACCACCGTTACTGTGACCGTCGGGACGCCACGGCGTATTCCGCATCCCGCTAATCCGAAAGATGACCATGCATATGCCGCACGGCTGCGGCGAGAGGTGGAACAAATGGGCGATGACGCTGCATCATCGGAAACGGAAAACGCCGTTCGAAGGCAAAAATCGGCGGCCGTTGATCCAGCTTTTACACGAACACGAACACGAACACGAACACGAACGAGGAGACCGGGATGACAGCTGAGCAGCTTGTTCCACTCGAAACGGCGCCGCCATCCGACGCACTGGAAGCTGAACTGAAGCCCCGGATGTTGTTGTGCCGTCACCGCGGACTCGATATCTACGTAACCACCGCTGCGGAATCTCCGACGGTTATGCAAGAGATAGGACGAATCCGTGAGCGTGAGTATCGAAACGTCGGCGCGGGACGGAATGTACCGGTCGACATCGACGCGTATGACACTGACGACCACGGATACGTTCAGTTGATCGCCTGGGATTCGGAGCGGCGGGAGGTAGTGGCGATGTACCGCTTCATCTTCGGTGCGAACGCTCTCCAACACGGGGGAATCGCACGTCTTCGCACGGCGACGCTGTTCAGTTTCGCCCCTCGATGCGTTGATGAGTTCCTGCCGCATTCCGTGGAGCTCGGTCGGTCGGTCGTCAACAGTGAGGCGAGCAGAGCGATCATCGGGCTTTTTGCCGTTTGGGCTGGACTGGGGGCGTTTGTCGCAGAGTTTCCCGACGTGCAGTACTTTTTCGGGAACGTATCGGTATATCGATCGTGGTCAAACGAGGCGATCGATACGCTCCTGGCGTATTTGACCACGTACCACCAGGACGACAGGCAGTTGGTTGTGGCGCGCCCGGAGGTCGCCTACCGTTCCATAGCGATTTCCCGCTATCAGGATTCACTGTTTGCTTCCATTGACGCTGCCCTCGGGTTTGAACGTCTCCTCGTTGAACTCAAGAAATTGGGCCTGGCGCCACCGCCGATCCTTGTGTCCTATCTGAAAGCGACCGATCGATTCATCGCGTTTGACACCGCCCGGGATGCGGATTTCGGTGGCGCGTGGGAGACTGCGATTGCGGTTCCCACACATCACCTCACATCCAGAACGCGGCGCCGGGTTGTGGAGAGTTACATACCGGTAAACCGCGACGCGCTCCGGCGTTTTTACCCGGAGAAAAGATGACGGAACTGGGCGGTGCGTTGATAGCAATGGCGACCGGTGTGGTAGGAACCTCGGTAATCCATCTTTCGAAGGGCTTTATGCGTCTGGGCATCTCGAATCGAACATCATCGGTTTATGCGATCGGCGTAGCGATGAATTTCACGAATCCCCTGTGGGTAATCCTGGCTAATCGCTTTGCTCCCACGATCTTTTACACCTCCATGTACGGTCTTGGATTGATACCGTTGCTTCTGTTTTCCCGGTACCGATTGAATGAACGGCTTCATCGGCGGCAGTACCGCGGTATTGCGATCATCGTGGCCGGCACCCTGATCGTCGGAATCGGCAATCTGCTCGGTGGTAAGCCGTCGTTGTACGGCGCCAATCAGTCACTGTTGATTGCTGTTGCGCTGTTCTGGCTCGTCGGGGCACCGCTTTTTTCCGTCCTGGTTCGTCGCGTTCGCGTCCCGGTCCAGGAGTACTTTTTTGGAATCACCGCCGGGGGCCTGGCGGCGTTGGAGGCGTTGGTGAAAGGTGTTGCTCAGGCGGGACCGACGGGAAGCACATTCTTGCCGCAGACAACGGTGGGGTGGTGGTTGTTCGGTGTGAGCTTTCTCGGCGCCGCCGGCGCGTTCGGGATGATCCAGTGGTCGTACCTGCGGCACTGCCGCGCTTCGATGATGGGGTCACTGTACGATGTGTCCTATGTGACGATACCGCTCTTGCTCAGCGCGCTTCTGGTGGATGGTGCCGGACTCGGCGTGTGGAGTATTCTTGGCGTCGCCTGTCTCGTCGCCGGCGTTTTGGAGACAACTCGCGGCGGTGATGCGGAGATGACACCGGTAACTCAGTCCCAGATGTGATCCATTACGGTTTCCCGGAGCGAGACAAACTCCGGGCACGCCTTGATCTCCCGCCCTGCGTTTTTGCTCAATGACGATGACAGATTGATCGGTATGTCGGCGCGGATTTGAGCAGGGCGGTGGGTGAGGGCCACGCACCGGGAGGAGAGGTACACGGCCTCCTCAACGCTGTGGGTAACCAGGACGGCGGTACACCCCGTTCGCTCGTGAATGCTGTGAAGCTCATCCTGCATGTGCTCGCGAGTCAGCGCATCCAGGGCGCCAAACGGTTCGTCCATGAGCAGGATGTGTGGTTCGTTCACCAGTGCCCGGGCGAGGGCGACGCGTTGTTGCATTCCTCCGGAGAGTTCATACGGCCGCTTGTGGCGGAAGTCCCACAGCTGAACGAGTTCCAGGTAATGCTGAACTCTGTCTCGTCGTTCCGCGTTGGTCAATCCGCGCATTCGCGGGCCAAACGCCACATTGCCCTCAACAGTGAGCCACGGATACAGCTCGGGCTGCTGAAACACAAGTCCCCGCCGCCAGTCCGGTGCCGTCACCAGCGTGCCCTGGTCGACAACGGCACCCGCCTGGGGACGGAGGAACCCGGCCATAAGTCGAAGCACGGTGCTTTTGCCGCACCCCGAGGGGCCGACGATACTGACAAATTCACCGTGCCGGATCGTCAGGGACAGAGTATCCACTGCGGGCACAGCCCCGGTGGCGGTCTGATAGGAAAACGAGACGTCCTGAAGCTCAAGGACGGGAACCATCGATACGTCGCTATCCGGCACGCCGTTATTCACCGTCCGGTGCGACCGCCTGTTCCAGGAATTCCGGCCGAATCGCCTCCTGAAACACCGCCAGATCCGGGGCGGCGCGGATCGTATCCTGCTCTTCGAGGAACAGTGCCGTTTCAAGGAACACGTCCGCGAGTGCGCCGGGATCATTTCGCGTGCCCAGGTACGCCGATCCCAGTTGCTCCGTCCCCGACAGGAAGACCAGGGTGCTCATCTGGCGCAGCGCTTCATCGGCGGAGAGCCCCAGTTCTTCCGCAACCGATGCGGCGGCGGATTCCGGGTTATTCGCGATCAGGTCAACCGCCCACATCTGGTTTCGCAGGTATTCCACGACGATATCCGGGTGCAATTCGGCGAACTCTCTGTGTACGATCCCGATATCCCCGGTGAGAAAGCCGGCTTCAGCGATGGTGCGGCTGGAGACAAGGACGGACCCGCCCATGTCCAGCATCGCCGCAAGGGTCGGCTCCCAGACGAATCCGGCATCGATGTCGCCGCGCTGCCACGCCGCGCGCATATCCGACGGCGCCAAATCCAGCACTTCCACTTGGGAGGAGTCAACGCCGTAGAGGTCGAACGCTACAAGCAGGTGGTAATGGGTTGTCGCGCCGAACGGGACACCGACCCGTCGTCCTTCGAGGTCAGAGAGAGATTCGATACCGCTGCCGTCGCGGACCACCAGCGCTTCGTTATCACCGATAATATCGTAGATCCAGATCACATCGGCTGGAACACCCTGGGCGATCGCCGCAACTGTCGTGGAACTGCCGCCGAGACCGAGATGGACACTCCCGGCAGCAACGGCGGAGTTCAGTTCGCTTCCCGAGTTGAACTGGACCCATTTTACCGGAACCCCCAGGGTTGCTTCATGCCGCCCGCGCGCCTTGGCGACGATCTCGCCGTTTGGTATCGCCTGGAAGCCGATGACGACCTCCTTGAGCTCTTGAGGCTCACGATTGCCGGAAGCCGTGACGGTGGTGAGTCCTGTCGCCAATACGAGTACACAAAAAAGGGCGATACGTGCGCCGGATGCGCCCAGCCATATGTGTTTCATCATTACCTTCCTCCTGAAGACTGTCCGGTCCAAACCATGACCGGGTTTGTCGCTCTGTTTCAGTCGTGCCCTCGCCACGGTACGAGGATCGACTCGAGGATTCGGATTGCCCGATCCAGTCCCCAGCCGGTCACCGCCATAGCGATAATGCTGACGAAGATTATGTCGGTGCGCAGAAACCGGCTTGCGTCGAGGACCATCCAGCCAATCCCTCGCGATGCGGCTACGATCTCCGCAGAAACGAGCGTTGTGTAGGCAAATCCGATTCCAACGCGCAGGCCGGTAAAAATATCAGGCAGGCACGAAGGAAATGCAACGTGCATCAGGACTTGCCGCGGTGTTGCACCAAGGGCGGACGCGCTTTCCAGACGGCGGATGTTGATCGAGCGAACGCCGGCCATCGCGCTGATCACCAACGGCGGAACCGCTGCGAGATACAGCAGCGCAATTTTCGACGCTTCACCGATGCCAAGCCACACGATAAGCAGCGTATAGTACGCGAGGGGCGGCAGCGGTCGATACAATTCGATGAGTGGATCCAGGATGCGCCGCATCGTCGGGTGAAACCCCATCAGGAGTCCCAGAGGAATGGCCGTCACTGCGGCGAGTCCGAACCCGGCAAGCAGGCGGCCCATGCTTTGGCCGATATGCTGCAGCAGCGTACCACCGCGGTATCCTGTTACGCTGACATCCACGAATGCGGTCATCACGCTCTGCGGTGAGGGAACGAACAGTTCCGGTACGATCTCGAGTTCTGCGACAACGAACCACGCGATGAGGACGAGACCGATACCGTACAGACCATGGAGGTGTTTCACGGTTCGTTCAGGCTCCAGTCGTATTCGTATCGTACCCGCCCATCGTACGCTTCCAGGCGGGACGCGGTATCCGCGTCCACGTACTGCGAGACGTGGGCGACAACCCCGGAAAAGGAATCACCAAAATCGGCAACGTACCAGTTGAAGATCTCCGAAAGGTAGAGTCGGTTGCGCTCGAATCGGACACCACGTTCATGGGTAATGTAGCTCCGGGCGGACTCCGCAAAGATTCTCTCCCAGTTTTCCGCCGTGAGCGGTTCCGGATACAGATCGGGACACCCGATGCTTGCGCAATTGACGACGTAATGGATCCGCTCGTCCTGCCATATCGGCCGGATGATCCGGTGTTCGATGTCATTGAGCGTGAGACCCTCGCCCTCAACGGTCAGTAGTTCGTCGTCCCATGGACCGGAACTGAACATTCCCTCGCCGATATCGCGGATCGAATCCAACGGGTAGTTGTCCAGGATCAGTTCAACGGTTGCCGCGTTGTACAGGTTGATCCAGTACGCCAGTTGCTCGTCCCGATTCAGGTTGGAGACGGCGACATCCTGCATGTTGTTCAGATACTGCTGAAGACTGCGCCGGTCCGTGGAAGAGACATCGGCGTAGCGAACGCGATTGACCCCTGAGGGGTGATCGGATACGAGGTAGGAGTCAAGGAATGACCCCCACGCCGCGTGGTCCACCTCGTCCGTCGATGAGGAGTTGTGCGCCTCCCAGCGGGGCCACAGTTCCGCCTGGGGAGCCGCCGATACGAAAGCACCAAGCGTCAGAAGGGATACCAAAAAACTCATGAATACGACGCGTTTCATGCCGGAAAAGTACTACAATGCGCATGTAGTTGCAATTTTTTCCGCGAAATATCTCGGGAATTTCGGTGTTGCTTCTATTTTACGCGTACATCGGGTAACCCGAAGCGCCCCATGAACGAGGTGTGTGCACCACGGCAGTGGCGCGGCAATCTTCGTGTTGGTCGTGACGTTCAGGAAAGCGCGGCGATCACCTGCTCGTGTACTGCTGCGGCCAGGCGGGGGAGTTGATCTGCATCGAGATGGATACCGTCCAAATCGCTTGAGGCAATGACTGAGGCGGTGTCAAGAAATGGGCATCCCCGCGCCTCCGCAATCAGACGGTACTCTGTCCCCAGGTGAAGCGATTTTTCAGGGGCTCCGGCAAACGTGTCGGCAAACCGGGTAAGCTGTGCTACCGGTGGCGGAGCCAGCAGGAGGACTTCTGGCGCCGTGCCACCAGGACCGAATTCGCTTGTCTGAATTACCCGCACGAGTTGTCCCGCCGCCTGGGCGATATTCCCGGCGGGGAGCCCGAAACGGTGTTTCAGGTCATTGGTTCCGAGCAACAGCACCACCAGGTCGACCGGTTTGTGGCTTTCGAGACAGGGCGTCAGATAGGTCATGCCGTTCTTCTGGCCTTCCACCGGGTCGTCGTGCACAGTTGTACGGCCGTTTTGCCCCTCCTCGATAACGGTATATTGATCGCCAAGCGCTTTCTGTAACCGCTGCGTCCACCGTTCGCCGGGACCGTACCGTTCGGTCGTTGCGGGATTGTATCCCCACGTATTGGAATCACCGTAACAGAGAACCGTTTTCATCCTGTCGCCTCCGGACTCAGGATATCACATCGTCGGTTCCGGTGCTGTCTGTGCCTCCGTCCCCACCTTCGCTATCCGTGCGGTCCGCGCTCCCGTCGTCCACCGCGCCTCCGTCCCCGTCCTGGTCGTCCACCGCGCCTCCGTCTCCATCTTCGTCGGGGGCGTCGGTGTGGGTTGGCGTTGTCAGTTCGTCTTCCAGGGTGGCCAGTCCCTGAAGCCCGAGAGCCAGCTGCTGGTATGTTTCGACGATCAGTTCGAGAACCTCAGTCGGCGAGGTCACGTCACCGCTGAGGTCAACACGCACGGCACCGGCCTTGAGCGCTCGGCGCAGGGGCGCGCGATTACGGCGAAACCGGGCGGAGATCGTCTGGAACGCCGCGACGACGCGCTCAACGATCGCGCGTATCTCCGGACGGTGTCGGATGTATACGTTCATTTTGTGAACGCCGGCAATCGATTCCGGCGAATCGGAGCGTTGAATCCGTCGGAGCTCGTCACCGATTGCGCCGCGGGATTCACCGATACCGGTCAGTTCTTCCAGTTTACTGTATGCGGTATCAAGCTCAACATGCGCTTCAAGAATGCCTGCCCGGTCGCCGGCGGACATCAGGTTCTGTTCCCGCGCCAGCGCGCCAACCATTGTCCGGGTATCCCGAAACAGTTGCGCCGATCCAAGACGCCGAACCGCCCCGATTGAGCGTTGAAACAGGGACGGAGGAATCCAGGTGACGGTGGTTTCGGCGATATCGAATACGTTGCGCAAGAGGTTTTCCACGACGATCGTCCGGTGCCGCAGGAGCGGTGCTTCCACGTCAAGCCGCTCAAGCCAGGCGGTGACAAACCGTTTCCACCATGGTGTCGACGTCGTAAGCTCGGTCAGTTCCAGTCGTGGTTCATTGAACGCGAGTCGAACGATATCCGCGAGCGGAATCGTTGCGTGAACGTCGTCGATCGAATCCCATACCGTTTCATGCGTCTTGAACCTCCTGCCGATGCGCCGGGAAACGAACTCGGTTGCCTCCCGGATCGCCCGGGGCATGCGGTTGCGGACGCACAGATCTACGCCACAGGCGAATCGTACAAGCGGGTCTCGTACGACCCGCACCGGAACCTGCACGTTCTCCTGGCCGTCCCCGGGAATCAGCGCCGTAAAGTCGACAGTCGCCAGAAATGCCATCGCATCAATACTGTTCCAGACGGGGGATAGCTTTTCCCGTATTGCACTGGCGTTTACCTCAAGAGATTGCATCACATACTGCCGTACCGCTTTTTTGGCTTCCGCCGCAGTTGTTGCCGGGTTGGTCATCAGATCCTCGGGAATAACGCACGTTGCATCGATCGACGCGTAGAGCTCCGCATCCAATCGTTGGAGCATCTCCACGAGAAACGGTCCTGCGCCGGGGCCGCGAATTTCCATGAAGACCAGTTTGAGCCCCGAAAGCGCGTGCCCGACGGCACGAACCCGCGTATGAAACCCTTCTCGCAACGCCGGTACCGTTGGCTCCAGAATCGCCATGTCTGCACCGGCGATGCGCCGCGTGATCGCGTCAAGCTCGTGGTGCCGGATCACAGCGATGATATCCACGTGGCCGAACCATTTTCGAATCGTCAGGTATATTTTCTGGATCAGCGGCAGCTCACGAAACGCCCCGCGGTACACGGAGGGATCGGGGACGGAGTACCACTGCTCCGGAACTGTGTAGTGTTCACTTCTTCTCATTGTCCACCCATCTCCAATATACCAGGCGAGGCCGCTGTTATCTCAGTAGTGGACGACAGAATACGAGCGATTCGCCTACTGTCTGGTCAGGTGTTCGCCGGTGATATCCTGAATGATTCCGAATACCTGGTTGTGCTCAGCGTCGTATTCCGCGATCGAATGGATGAGCCGCGTTTCCCCGGTGTCCATGCGGTCAATCGAAAAAGTGACATCATACTCCCCGCGCTGGGCGAGAAGGTCTTTCATGGCGCGATCAAGCCGTGCACGGTCGGTATCGTGAACGACCGATTTCGCGATTTCGATCGCGAACGATCCTTCCGGAATCCCGTACATCCTGTGCGCCTCGGAGGAAGCGTGAACCGTGCCATCGGTGAGGTCGATTTCCCAGCTTCCGAGGTGGGCGATTTCTTGCGCTCGTCTGAGCTGGGATTCGCTTCGTTTGAGTAGTTCACGACGACGGTATTCTTCCGTCACGTCTCTGAACACCAGTACAACTCCAATTATGCCACCGTCCTGATCGGTGATCGGTGCTGCAGAGTCGGCTATCTGGTATTGGGCGCCGTCCCGTGCGGTGAGGACGGTATGGTTCGCAAGACCAACGGTTGTGCCTGTTTCAAGGACCGTCGCGACGGGGTTGCCGACTTCGGCACCGGTTTTCGCGTTATGAATCGGGAAGACCTCGCCCAGCCGGCGCCCGCACGCGGCAACTGCATCATATCCGGTGAGGGACTGGGCTGCAGGATTGAGGCGCGTAACGTAGCCTCCTGTGTCGGTTGCGATAACCGCGTCGCCGATCGAATCAAATGTTGTAGAGAGCCATTGTTCGCTCTCGTGGAGGCGGCGCGACTGTGCTCGGGTGGCTATATGCGAGCGGAACAACCGGAACGCCATCTTGACCGACTGAATAAGAACAAACTCACCGGAGGTCTTGAGTACGTACCCGTATCCGCTGATCGCTGCGACCCGCTCGACATAATCCTTTTCCGCGTGGCTCGTCAGAAATACGATTGGGACGTCTCGGAGCCCAAGGATGTGGCGAGCGGCATCGGGACCGTCAATGCCGGACCCAAGGTTGATGTCCATAAGAATCAGATCGATGTCATCCGACTCGGTAACGTGTCGGATCGCGTCCTCTCCGGTGTGGGTCACCGAAACCCGATATCCGTGCCCTTCCAGGAGGCGCTTCTCCGAAAGCGCTATCAGCGCCTGGTCTTCGACCAGCAGTATGTGAGGTACAGTTGATGCAGACATGAACGATGTTTCCTTGGAGCGATGATACTCCGAAGCTGAAAAGAGTTACACCCCTTCTGTATTCTGTAACACAGAGTCTATCCACCGAAACATCGTCGAAAAAACCTCATCCCGTTCCGGTTCGTTGAACACCTCGTGGTACAACCCGGGAAATACAACCCGTTCGCGTTCCGTCGATGCGATACCCGCGTACACCTGGGCACTGGCATCCGGGGATATGATTGTATCGTCGCCACCATGAAGGAGGAGGAGCGGGATCGTTATCCGATCCAGGCCGGCACGGATCGCCTGCTGCGTCTTGAGGATTTCGTGGCCGGTACGGGCGAGGACCTTGCCGCGGTACATCGTGTGATCGGCGTCGTCACGTGCCTTCATCTCCGGGTCACGAGTCGCCCGGGAGAGATCAAGCTTTTGTACCGGAAGCCGTGGTGCGATACGGGCGACGACGCCGGCGAGGGCGGCTACCAGCGGATGCGTGTCCGGCGGGGGTAACACCGCAGGTCCGCTGACAACGGCAAGGTCATACTCTTCCTCGTGGTGCAATAACTGGTTCAGAGCAAGCATGCCACCCATACTGTGACCGATCAGAATGGTGGAATCGCCGGGGTACTGTTCCCGCGTGAGCTTTGACAACGCGTGGATATCTCCGGTAACGAGATCAACTCCCTCGATATCTCCCGGCGTCACCTCACTTTTGCCAAATCCGCGATGATCCGGGCAGTACACCGCAAACCCCGCGTTCGCGAGGCGGTCCATCGTTTCAAGATAGCGTCCACCATGCTCGCCGTACCCGTGGAGGAGAATCACCACAGCGCGGGTCTTTTCAGGCGCTGCATGGCGAACAAACAGGCGTCGCCCGTCAACACCGGAAAAGAAATCTTCTACGATCGGTATGGATTCCATATCTCGATCATACCATACACGGCGCTGCCCCGGGCAGGAGTTCCTCGGTTGGCCCTATTCCTCTATCGATTAGGAGCGTTCTCAAAGTGAAGGGGGTTGCAACCCCCTTCACTTTGAG
>JAQIBO010000169.1 GCA_027859055.1 Spirochaeta sp. | reverse complement strand
GCGCGACGTCGTACTTCTGAGCCAGCTCCTGCAACGTCTTCTGTTCCTTTGCCGCTTCCAGGGCAACCTTCACTTTGAATGCCGTGTCGTAACTCTTCCTCATGATTCAACCATAACCTCTCTTCGTTCATGAGGGCGAGACGTTTCCTAAACCGCCGGTCATTCCTGTCTGAATCGCTGGGCTCATTATAGTCACGTCTGAGCGGTTTCCGCCTCGCGCTCCGCTGGAACTCAGGAGCCTGAATACCAACCTCACCGCGATGGCACGGCTCATACACGACCGCACTGCCCAACTACAGGACACCAACGCGCTGCTGGCGACGACACAGGAGATCGCTCACCTGGGGAGCTGGGAGTTTGTTCCGCAGACGCGGACGATCCGGTGCAGCGAGGAGGTATACCGAATCATCGGAGTCCCCACCATCACCGGAACGATTACCCTTAACCGGGCGATGCGGGCGATAGGTACCGCCGATCGTCGCCAATTCCTGCGGACGTTCCTTGAGTCGGTGCGTACCGGCGCCCCGGGGTTCGAAATGGTCCACCGGGTGATCCGCGCTGATACCGGGGCCCACCGGTGGGTGCTCCAGCGGTGTATCCATCGACGCGACCCCAACGGTCGCGTGATCTGGACACGCGGCATGGTCCATGACATCAGCGACCGCCACCAGATCGAGGAATCGCTTCGCTTCGCCCTCGCGGAGAAATCGGTCCTGTTGCAAGAGGTTAATCATCGCGTTCGGAACAACCTTGCGGTCGTCCAGAGCATACTCTCGCTCCAGCGCGGCTATCTTCCCCCGGAATCCCGCGCCTACGGAGTCCTCACCGACGCTGGCAATCGAATCGCTTCGATGTCGATCATCCACGACCAGCTGTACAATACAAACAACGCGGCTATCATCGTTCTCAGCGATTATATAGAGACACTCTTGAGTCGAATCCGGGAGAGTTATGCGATACCGGGGATTGAACTGCAGAGCGAGGTCGATAGTCTTACGATCGATGTTACCCGGGCAATCTCCTGCGGCCTGATCGTCAACGAGCTTGTGGTTAACGCGTACAAGCACGCGTTTCCCTCCGGAAGCGGCACGATCAGCGTAGTGGCCGGCAGGGCCGGTCAGGATATCGAGATCGTCGTGACCGACGACGGCGCCGGACAGAAGGTCCGGTCCGCGCCGAATGAGGAAAGGCCCACGACCGGCGGATTGGGGCGGGAACTGGTGGACCAGCTTGCGGCCCAGATCGGCGGAACGGTCACCTACCAGAGCGAACCGGGTACCCGAGTCGTCGTCCGCTTTCCCGCCAGTGAACCGGTACCGGCGTAAACCGGATACTACTCACACCCATCGGTTCCGTCGTTCCCCTCGGGACAGTCGATGATATGAAGCTTTTTCATCTCGTACCGGAGCCAGATGACCGTGACCGCGGCAGCCACCGCGTCGGCGATCGGGAACGACCACCAGACCCCGCGGACACCGAGAAACCGGGGCAGTATAAGAACGAGCGGTATCAGCAGAATCGCCTGCCGCAGCAGACCAAGAACCAGCGCCGGCCCGGCCATTCCCACCGACTGAAAGAACACAGCTCCCACAAGCTGAAAACCGACGAGGACGATCGCGAGGGATACGATACGCAGCGCCACGGAACCGGTATCGAGAAGCGCCTGATCGGTAGTGAACACACCATAGATCGTCCGCGGGAATACCATCACCAGCAGAAAGTAGAAGAACGCTATCGTAATCGCCGCGATGCTCGCGATCTTCACCGCTTCCCGAACGCGGCGCATATTGCCGGCGCCGTAATTGTATCCCGCGATCGGCTGGAATCCCTGGGCGATACCGATGAGCGGCATCAGCGAGAAGATCAACAGTTTATTGATCACACCAAATGCGCTGATAGCGATCTCGTCCCCTACGCCGCGGAGCACGTTATTGGTGATAACGACAAAGATACTCTGGGCGATCTGACGGACGAACGATGCGAGACCGATCGCCAGCACCTCCCGAGTGATCTCCCAATGGAATCTGATATGCCGAAACCCGACGCTGAGCGAACTCTTTCCGGAGACATAGAACCACGCGGCGTAACCGAAAGAGACCGCCTGGGAGATAACCGTCGCGATCGCCGCTCCCCGGACCCCCATATCAAGGAGGTAAATAAAGATCGGGTCGAGGATGATATTGAGCCCCGCCCCGAGCAACATGATCGTCATCGCCTGACGAGCCCGTCCCTCGGAACGTACCAGGTGGTTGGCGACGATCGCCATCGCCAGAAACGGCGAACCCGGAAGGATCACAGAGAGATAATCCCGTGCAAACGGGCGCAGGTCCTCTGTAGAACCGAGAATGTGCAGGAGCGGATTCAGAAAGGAAAGGCTCAGGATCGCCACCACCGCAACCGCACCAAGGATCAGCACCAGGGCGTTACCGATAACGTGAGCCGCTTTCTCCTGCTCGCCCCGCCCGAGACTCCGGGAGATCGTCGAGGCGGATCCGATCCCAACGAGAAGGGACACCGCAAGAACCGCGATCTGCATCGGAAACGCGATCGCTATACCACCGATCCCGAGAGGCCCGACGATTCGCCCGACAAAGATCGTGTCTACGAGGTTGTACAATGCGTTGACACCCATCGCGATCATCGCGGGCACCGCCATCTGGATCAGAAGCGGGCCGATCGGCTTGGTCCCGAGGACGTTATCGGTGTTGTCGTCTGAAGGGTTCATCTGGGCGATACAGTAGACATTCCGTACGCCGCGGGCAAGTGGCTGCGGCAAGCGAGGCGCGGACGCACCGGTCGGGTCCGCGGGGAGGACTCGGCCTTTTCGTCGGCCGAGAGGACCCGTCGGTGTTATCGGCCGAGAGGACTCGGCCTGGTCGACGTTAAGCTAAGGGTTGGGCTGCTACTATCACGCCGTCGCGGTCCGCGTAGAGCCAGTCCCCCGGTGCAACGGTCACCCCGGCGATCTCCACCGTCTCACCACTGACACCCTGCCCGCGTTTCACGCTCTTCCGCGGATTGGTGGCGAGAGCCTTGACCCCGATCGGCATCGCCCCCATCTCCTCGGCATCGCGGATGCACCCGGAAACGACGATCCCCCTCCAACCGTTATCGATCGCGAGCTGCGCCAGTTGGTCGCCTACCAGGGCGTAACGGAGGGATGCTCCGCCGTCAACAACGAGGACACGCCCATCCCCCGGTGACGATAGCGCCTCCCGGACCAGAACGTTGTCCTCGTGGACCTTCACGGTCGCTACCGGTCCCGAGAACGCGGTCACACCGCCGTAGTCACGGAAAATCGGATCAAGCACGCGGAGGCCCACCGCCGCAGCGCGTTCCTGCGGCAACTCGCAAAATTCGTCATAGAGATCGGCTGTCTTGGGAAGCGGGTTTTAAGTCATAGAATTCGATTATACGCCGGTGGTACGGTACACGCCAGCGTCAGCCTCCCCACCGGCGATCCCGACGCACGCCCGTGCGCTTGATCGAAGTCGATCCTGGACATATCCTGAAACCTACTATGACAGAAACAAGAATCGGCATGATCGGCCTGGGCGTTATGGGAGGAGCGATGGCGCGACGCCTCGCAGCGCGATACCCGGTGATCGGGTACGACGCGGACCGTAAACGCCTCTCAATCCTCAAAGCGTTATCATCTGGTCCCGTTGCAACCGCCGCATCTGCGGAGCCCACCCGACGTCCGTCCTTTACCGCGGTATCGTCGATTACAGCCCTCGCCGCGGCGAGCGACGTGGTGATCCTTTCACTCCCGACAACGGCGGTGGTGGAAACCGTGATAGCAGGCGACGACGGCCTCCTCAACGCGATGCGCCCCGGGTCAAAGGTGATCGACATGTCCACCACCGAACCGGATACCACCCGTCGTCTCGCCGCGCTACTCGCAGAGCGGGACGTTGCGCTGGTCGATGCACCGGTTTCAGGTGGCCAGAACGGTGCAGAGGAAGGACCCCTCTCGGTCATGAGCGGCGGGGACCCCGACCTGGGAGAAAAGCTCCGCCCGATTCTGGAAACGGTCGGCTCCTCGGTAGTCCGTGTCGGCCCGGTCGGTAGCGGCGGTGTCGCAAAGCTGGTCAACAACATGATCGTCGGCGCGGCGTTCACATCGATCGCCGAGGGAATCGCGCTGAGCGATACCGCCGGCTTAGAACCCCGCGACCTCCACGCGGCGATACGC
>JAQIBO010000101.1 GCA_027859055.1 Spirochaeta sp. | reverse complement strand
CGTCTATATGGTGCAAACGCTTCCGGTGTCGCTGTATATGCTCGGTAATTACTTCCGGACGATACCCTTTTCTATTGAGGAGGCGGCACTGATTGACGGGCTCAGTCGCTTTCAGACGATTCGGCGGATTATCATCCCCTTGTCAATAGGGGCGATCGCCACCGTCTACATCTACTCGTTTATGATCGCCTGGAATGAATATCTCTTTGCCTCGGTCTTCCTCAAGTCGTTTCAGGAGATTTACACGTTGCCCCTCGGGTTGCGGGCGCTCTTTACCAGCAAAAACGCGATCTGGGACCGGATTATGTCGGCGAGCATGCTCACAAGTATCCCGGTGATCGTGATGTTCATGGCGGTACAGAAACGCCTTGTCGGCGGGCTTTCCGCGGGTGGTGTGAAGGAGTAGCGGAGCATCCGACCGCGACGGATCAGGGGCGGGCGTCAGGTGCCCCGTGGCCCCCGACAGCGAGTCGACCGGCGCCAAGAACCAACTCCAGGGACCGCAGTCCCTCGTCAATCGGAACCGGTGAGGGGCGTCCGTCGCGTACGCAGGAGATGAAATCCCGCATCGCGTGAACGTGCGGGTCAGTCGCAGGCGGGCCGGGTTCAGACGAGTCAGGTGCGCCCCGGTTCGCCCCCGCCGCGTCCGCCGCTTCCGCCGCGCGGGAAGCGAACCACGAACCCTCGCCGAACCGCGGCGTGACCGCGGCACGTCCGGGAAACGCGGAGTCGTACTCAGCGGTCATTTTCGTGAAAACTGCGGAGAATCGTGAGCGCCACTGCTGTTCCACCGCGCAGTTCGTGGAAGCGATCGTAACCGTGGCTCCGGATGCTCCCCGCAGAACCGTTGCCGCAACGTCTTCCGAGGTATACGTCGGGTCGTCGGCGTGACAGAGAGTGTCCCGCACGGCGTAGTGCGGCTCCAACTCTCCAAAGAGATGCCGCGCCAGATCAAACAGGTGAATCACCTGTTCTACACTCTGGCCACCGCTTTGCTTCGCGTCCCGCCACCACGGCGTATGGAGACTGTTACACAGATAGGACGCGTGGAAGAGCACCGGATCGCCGGCGCTTCCGTCAATCACGGACTCTCTGATCCGCTGCACCGCCGGCAAAGAACGGAGGTGAAAATCGACATAGCTCACCACTCCCGCTCGGGATACCGCCTCCACCTGTGAACGACCACGCTTCATATCCAGGGCGATCGGTTTTTCAAGAAAGAGGTGTACCCCCGCAGCAGCGATCGCTTCAACCTCACCGACGTGCGCGAAGGGCGGGATCGCAACAATGACCACCTCCGGGCGTTCCGTGGTGATCATCCTGGCAAGATCGGTGTACTCCGTCACGTCGTGGCCGAGTGCGCGCGCCGTAGCTGTAGCCCCGCCGGCGCGACGCGTCACCACCGCGGTCACACGGACATCTCCCGTTGCCTCGGCGTTGACCGCGTTCCGCACGCCCATTCCGCCGCCACCAAGGAGCGCACACCGCAGCGGCCGCACGGCGCTCATGCCGTTCCCCCCACGCGGACGCCCAGCTTTGTCGCGTACGCGGGGTCATCCATCGCCGTTACCAGTGCCTCCCTGAGCTCGCCGAATGGGACAACCCGATCCACGATCTCATCCCCGGGGATCTCTCCCCGCGCGATCGAGGCCGCGCAGTACTCCTCAATCCGCGCCGCATCCCACCGTGGATAGTCCCGGTTGGGCTCACTCACGGCGCGGCTGAAGACGATCTGCGGACGGTTGAGGTGCGCCTCCGCGCCAAGGTCCAGCCCGGCGGGGTGCGGCGCGGGAAACGCACCACACACCACCGTTCCGCCAAAGGCGACACCCCGCAGCGCCGCCTGCAACGCTCCGACATTTCCGGAAAAATCGATCACCACATCCGCTCCGCCCCGGCCACTGCTCTCGCTGATCACCCGTCCCGCGTCGTCTGCGGCAGGGTCGATCGTCACCGTTGCGCCTAAGGCCCGGGCGTGATCACGCCGGGCGGCGACGGGATCCACGGCGATCACCTGTTCCGCACCTGCGCGCCGCGCCATCGCCACGCAGATAAGTCCGATCGCACCGAGCCCGAAAATCGCCACAACGTCGCCAAGGCGCACCTGCCCATCCCGAAGCGCCGCAAGCGCAAATCGCGCGGGGTCAAGGCACACTGCGTCGCGCCACAGGGTCTCCTCCCGCAGCGGGCGGGTGCGCGCGGTGGCGATTGCCGTCGCCTCGCCCAGCGGGCCGTAGCCGTACACAACATCTCCCCGGTGAAATGTGTCGGCGGAATCGGTCTCTATTACCGTTCCCACCACCATGTTTCCCACCGGCACCGCCTCGCAATTGATTTCGCCTCCTTCGTGGAGAGCGAGCGCCTCGTTCCAGCCTCCCCGCGCGGCGGCGCTGCCACGAATCATCGCAAACTCGGTTCCGTGTTTCACCGCGCCGTAGAGCGTTTCGATGAGCGTTACGCCCGGCGCGCCCCGGGGATCCTCAACGCTCCGCCATTCAAGAACCCCCGGAGCCTCGATAGACAACTGTCTGATCACGCTCTCCTCCTCAGCGTCGAATGATCGCGCAGTACGCGCCGTGAGCTTCCAGCATCTCGTCACACATCGCGACGATCTCATCCAGGGAGAGTTCCGCCGCGGTGTGGGGGTCCATGAACGCAGCCTGATAGAGAAGGTCCCGGCTGCCGGTTCGCGCCGCCTCGATCGTGAGGCGGTGCACCTGAATCGCCGCACTGTTGAGCGCTGCCGGCCCCGGGGGCAACGGGGCACACTGCGTCCCGGCAACACCGTTGGTGTCAACGAGGGCGGGGACTTCAACGACCGCGTCCGCCGGAAGGTTCGGTATCAGCGCGCGGTTCAGCACATTTCCATGTATCCGGGCGACCGGACCGCCGGCAAGGGCGGCTACGATCGCCGCGCCGTACTCGTAACTGCGGGTGTGTTCAAGCGGCTCCGTCCCCGCCGTAAGGCTCCGCCGCATCGCCTGCCACTCTTCAATCTGTCGCTCGCAGCGTCGGGGATACTCATCAAGAGGGATGTGATACTCCTCAATGAGGTGCGGATAGGCGCGCTTGATCCAGAACGGGGAATACTCCGCATTGTGCTCGGAGGATTCCGTCACGTAGTAACCGAAGCGGTGCATCAGTTCAAAGCGGAGCGCGTCTTTGTGGGTACGCCGTTCCCGGGCGCGACGCTTGATTTCCGGGTACAGATCCTCGCCGTGGTGTGTTATCGCAAGGAGCCACGCCATATGGTTGATCCCGGCGATATGCCACCGGGTTTCCTGCGGGTCAACCTCCATTTCGAGGTATTCGAGGAGGCGGGGCACGCAGATCTGCACCGAGTGGCACAGCCCGACCGTCTGTATCTGTGAGGTCCGCAGGATTCCACCGGTAACGATCGACATCGGATTTGCGTAGTTGAGCAGCAGCGCTCCCGGACAGCGTTCTTCCATCTCCCGCACAATCTCGAACATCACCTGCAACGTTCTGATGCCCCGGAATATGCCGCCGATGCCCATCGTGTCGCCGATCGTCTGCTGCAGGCCATACCGTTTCGGTATTTCAAAATCGATAACCGTAGACGGGCGGTATCCCCCAACCTGAATCGCATTGATCACACACTCACTTCCCGCAAGCGCCGCGCGCCGTTGCGTCTCCCCGAGAAACGCGCTGATCTGTGCGCGACCGCCGGTCAACGTCCCGTTCAGGCGTTCCATCATCGCGACGGTGTCGGCGAGACGCTCTCCATCGATGTCGTAGAGGCGGATATCGCTTTCCGCCAGTAACGGATCAAGCAGAATGTCTCCAAGTACGTTTTTGGCAAACACGGTACTCCCGGCGCCAAGAAAGGTGATAGTCATGGAACAACCATACCACCGTTCTGTTTGCCGGGCGAGAGGCGTGCGGGAAATCAATACGCCGCGGGCGGGCTTCTATTTCAGCTTTTCGGCGCCTTAGCGGAAACCGGACACAACGGAACGGCGGAACGGCGGTGGACACCCCTGAACTGGGCCGAGCAAAATCGCCGCTTCTACGGCGCATAAAGCGGGCGGCCACTCTGCTGCGGGAGGGCGATTTGATACCACGATATTACGGGTATCGGCATATAACGTCGCTGCCGCAATACCCGCGACCGCTTCACCGCTTGGTAGACGTATCGTTGGACGGGTCAAAGACGATGCAATTCCGACCGAGATCTTTTGCCCGATACAGGCGATCGTCAGCAACGGTCAGAATGTCTTGTGGCTCGCTGATCTCCTTCGAAAGTTCAGCAATACCAAAGCTTACGGTAACCGTGAATTCACCGGTGAGGCCGGTGTGAACGGTCTTTTCCATCCGGCGGCGGATACGCTCTGCCAGTTCTGCCGCGTCGGAACCGCCGGTTTCGGGAAGCAGACCGACAAACTCTTCTCCGCCGTACCGGCACAGGAAGTCGCTGCGGCGCATCTCGTCCTTGGTCACCCGACAGAACTCTCGGAGAACATCGTCACCAACGGGGTGGCCGTGGGTGTCGTTAATCTCTTTGAAATCGTCCAGGTCGGCGATAAAGACACTTAACCGCCGGCCGTACCGCTGATGCCGATCACACTCTTCAGCAAGACGACTATCAAGAAAACGGCGGTTGTACGCACCGGTGAGGGCGTCCTCGTTATTGATTGCCCGGAGGCGCCGTTCGAGGACGACACTGTCGGTGACGTCTTGAACGGTAATGGCAATCCCTTGGATTTCACCGTCTTCGTCATGTACCGGCGTCATGGAACAACTCTGCTGCATCATCTCGACCGAATCGTTGCCGTCTGCCTGGAACAGGCGGAACGGGAACAAATAACGGTGAAGTTTCTGAGAGAGATACACCACGTTTCCGAAGGTGAACACCGTTCGGCACGTGCGAAGAAAACTGGGGGAGTTGAGTTCCGGATAGTCGCGAAAGAGGCTTGCTCCCTGGATATCGGTGGATAGTATTCCACTGTACATCTCCATCCATCGGTTCCAGTGGAGCACGGTGAACTGACGGTTAATCATAACGACCCCGATCGGCAGGACGTCGAGGACACCCGACTCGTTCATTCGTAGGAATTCCAAAATTCGTCAAGAGCGCGCTTGAGCTCTGCTGCCGCCGACTGTTGGTTGACGAGGTACAGCTGGCCGTTCACCTGGCGATCCTCAAACGCGAACTCGGCCTTCATCGTTATCGCGAAATCATCCGGGGTAAACGCTCCTCTGACCAGCAGATCGTCAAAGGCGTACCCGCCGGTCACGCGTGGCGGCATATAGTTGATCCGGCGGTTGAGGAGTTCGAAGAGGCGACCAACGGTGGCGCCGATCAAAACGTTCCCGATCTCCACCAGAACCTCTTTTTCCAGCTCCAGGCGAATATCCGGGGTTGCAACGGAGTCGGGGTCGACCTCGAAAAACGATATCATCTGTTTCTCCGCTCCCTCAGGAAACAGAAGTAACGCCATACCGTTTGTCTCCCCGCGGTATTGCTGCTCAACGACGCTGGTCTGTTTGAAGTGCGGAATCTCCGTGGATAAGTACGATGACAGTTCTCCCACCGGAACGATCGTGACTTTCGGTGCTCGCAACTGAATAAAAACGTCGACAACCTCCGCAAGCTGCGCGGCTGCAGTTCCAAACGCCATATTCATGATCTCCTGGAGCGTATCCAACTCCATGTCGGTGAACGGATGATCAGTCATTCGGCGATATCCTCAGGAAAAAATTCCTCGAGAATTTTCTGGACTTTGTCTTTCTGTGGCGGTTTCTTGAGAAAGGAGGTAACACCGGCCTCGGCGATCCGTTCCTGCGTTTGACGCTGAATGTCGGCGGTAAGGACAACGATGCGAGCATCCGGAAAATCGGTGCGTATCGCCGAAATCGCCTGGAATCCGTCCATCACCGGCATAGTGAGATCCATAAACGTCAGGTCCGGACGGAGCTCTCGAAACCGCGCAACCGCCATTTCGCCGTTCTCCGCTTCGTCGATCTCAAAACTCTCGGTCGGAATACAAGTCTTCAAGAAATAC
>JAQIBO010000058.1 GCA_027859055.1 Spirochaeta sp. | reverse complement strand
GTCGCGGCGGGAACAACGGCCCGCCGTCTGGCGACAGAAGAGGGAATTTTTTCCGGAATTTCCGCCGGGGCGAACGTGAACGCGGCGCTGCAGCTTGCCGCGGACCCCCGGTACCAGGGAAAAACGATTGTGACGGTTATCTGCGATACCGGAGAACGGTATTTGAGCACGTGGCTATACGAGGAGGAACAGACGTGAGCTACAAATTCGAGACACTGGCCCTGCACGCCGGACAGACCAAAGACGACACCGCTGCTGGAAGCCGCGGCGTCACCGTTCATCGTACGACGGCGTACAATTTCCGTGACGCAGAGCACGCCGCCAATCTGTTCGGCTTGAAAGAGCTCGGTTACATCTACACGCGACTTCAGAACCCGACACAGAATGTTCTGGAAGAGCGTCTTGCCGCCCTCGACGGAGGGGCTGCAGCGTTGGCGCTCGCCTCAGGGACAAGTGCCGTGTTTTATTCGGTCATTAACCTCGCCCGGGCAGGAGACGAAATCGTCGCCTCAAAATACCTCTACGGCGGTACCTATACGATGTTTAACGATATCCTGCCGCAGTACGGTATTACCGTCCGGCTTGTAGACCCGCTGGACCTCGTCGAGTTGGAATCGGCAATCAATCCGAAAACGCGTGCCGTCTATATCGAAACGATCGGGAACCCGGCGCTTATTGTGCCGGACTTCGAGGCGATCGCGGAGATCGCGCATCGCCACCGCCTCCCGGTGATCGCCGACGCAACGTTTACCACTCCCTACCTGCTGCAACCGTTTGAACACGGTGTCGATATCGTCGTGCACAGCCTGACCAAGTGGATCGGTGGTCACGGCGCGGCGATCGGCGGAGCCGTTGTCGACAGCGGCAGATTTAATTGGGATGACCCGAAATTTACGAATCTGGTGGAGCCTGACGCCAGTTATCACGACATCCGCTACGCCTATGACCTGGGAGATCTGAGCGCGATCGCGTACATCCTCCGCATGCGTCTGGTTCCGCTGCGGAACCTCGGCGCTGCGATCAGCCCCGATAACGCGTGGATCTTCTTACAGGGGATCGAGACGCTTCCGTTGCGCATGGAACGCCACAGTGCCAATGGCGCGGCCGTTGCGGAATACCTTGCGCATCATGCGGATGTGGAGTGGGTCTGGTATCCCGGGCTCGCCGGCAGTCCCGGACACGAAAACGCACGAAAATACCTGACCCGCGGATTTGGCGGTATGGTTACCTTCGGCATACGTGGTGGTCGGAAGAACGGCGAGCGTTTTATCAACGCCCTTGAACTGTTCAGTCACGTGGCAAACGTTGGTGACGCAAAAAGCCTCGCGATTCATCCTGCGAGTACCACCCACAGCCAACTTACCGAAGAGCAACAACGCGCGGCGAAGCTTCCGCCGGAACTGATCCGGCTTTCGGTTGGACTGGAACATCCCGACGATATCATCGCGGACCTGGAGCAGGCGTTTTCAGCCGCGCGGATGTAGGCGACGCACCGTTACACCGGTACGCAGACAAAACGCTCGGCGCGCAACGGGAGTTCGCCGCTGTAGCGGTAGGCACACAGGGCCCCGCCGTTGGCGACGCTGTAATCCACACACGCGACCCGGTCGGAGAGCGGGGCCGGTGAACCGGTAAGCCAGTAGTGTCCCACAAACACCGGGCGCGGGTCCTCGTACCCGGGGAGATTCAGCGCGGCGGCGGGGACGCTGACCGTTTCCATCTGCGTATCCGCGGGTGGCATCGCTATGGATCCGAGTGGGACGGTCCCACCCGCGGGGGGACGAATCCACCAGCGCGTGCGGGTGGTATACCGTCTGGTTCCTTCCTTGTCGTAGTAGAACCGTCCCGGCGGAAGGTCCGTCTCCGCTCCTTTCAGGAGCGTTGCGATCGCCGCATGTTCGCGGGTACCACGCACCGCGCTTCGCTCGAGAAAACGGTCATCCGTCAGTGGCGTTGCGCCGTCAAGGCTCGCGATGGAGCGGTCGTCCCACGTCGCGTGAACCACGCGCACATCGTCGTTCTCGAAAAAGAGCGGTAACCGGCGCATCCATCGGAGCAAGTCCGAGAGCTCCGAGTTGAACGCACGCAGCGTCCGCTCATGTTGACGGAGGTGTGCCGCGGTATGGGCGCGCAACGGGAAACCCTCGGGACCGAGGGCATGCCACGCCACAGCGTTGTATTCATGGTTTCCCATGACTGCGACGGCGATGTCGGCGTCGACCAGCTCGCGGACGATCTCTGTTGCTGCCCGGATCTCCGGGCCACGATCGATGTAATCTCCCACAAAGAGAATCCGATGCAAGGCGGACGGCCTGCGCCATGCACCGCCGCGCTTTTCGTACCCCAGACGGGCGAGGAGCGCGGAGAGTTGATCAGCGTGTCCGTGAATATCACCAATTATGTCGTACACCCTTGCAATTGGAGCCAAGCTGACGAAGAATTTCAAGGGTGAATGACGCCACTGTGCTGCTGAACAGGATTCCCCATCCCGCGCTCCATATCGATCCCTTCGGCGCGATTATCGCCGTGAATGCGTGTTTCACGGAACGGTTTCCCGATACCGTCCGCGTCGCCCCGGGAACTCCGGTTGTCAACGCGTTGCGGGAAATCTCCGGCGATGCAACCGAATGGGTCACGGAACTGCTGCACCGTGGGGTGATACACGCCGGAAATGAGTCCACGACCTACCGATTCAACACCGCGGCGTACGGTATCGTCGACGTGTGGATCATGCCCGGTGGTGAGGGCACCTCTTTTCTGACCTTGATCACCGAACAGGATGATCGGCGATCGGTACGACGGAACCGCCGGGTCATTGATGCGTTTATGCACATCGAGGATTCCGGGGTTTTCCTTTTGGACAGAGGATGCGCCGTCGTCGATTTTAACGATATTGCGATGCAGTTTGTCGTGTCCGGCGGCGCCGGCGAGCTCCGGATTATGGGTGCATCGATCGGTGAGCTCGTTACGGTGATGCAATACGACCAACCGTTTGACCTCGTCGATGCGATCCGCCGGAGCATGCACGCCGCACAACGAAGAGAGTACGGTGCCGGATTGAGTCTCTCGCTTCTTTCGGGAGAGGTTGCTGAAATTGAAATTGTTATCGTGCCGATCGGAGCTGACCCGGGCGATGATGACGAGATGGTCCTTATCGCGATCGAGAATATCGGTGAGCGCCGCAGGGTATGGCGGGAGTTGCAAAATCTTCAGCATGCCCAGGATATTCGGCGTGCGGCGAGCGGCATCGCTCACGAACTGAACAACAGTGCGACGGCGATGCTCTCAACGCTGCACCGCATCAACCGGCAGGTGGAGACGGGGGAGTTAAACGGGGACGATATCGTTCATATGGAGGGTGCGCTCCGACGGGTCCGTCGGCTGGGTGTCCAGCTGGAACGGTTCTCCATGGAGGATCGTTTTGAGCTCCCGGATACGGCGTTGGAAACACCGGTCCTGACCGCCGAACACCTCCAGGAGCTGGTAAACGATATAATCCCCCTTGCCACCGGTGGGACCGGGATTCGCACCGCTTTTACATTTGACCCGGATCTTCCTTCAGTGGCGATGCCCGCATCCGAACTGACCCAGGCACTCTTTAACGTGGCGGTCAACGCAGTGGAGGCGATGGGCGACGACGGGACGCTCCGTATCGAAGTTCGGCTCTGCGCCGGTGACGATCGGGTGTGTCTCATCGTTCGGGATAACGGTACCGGTATGGACCCCCGCATGGTTCATACCGCCGTACGTCCGTATTTCTCCACGAAAAGTCATGGAATCGGAATGGGCCTTACGATTGCGCTCTCGCTTCTCGAAGGGCGCGGCGGACAACTGACCCTTGAAACGGAGCCGGGATTCGGGACAACTGTCCGGATGTATCTTCCACCCGCAACCCCGGAAGAAACGAATACGCCGACGCATGGCGTTCACGCCCGCAGGCTTCCGGAACACCCCGACCATCGGTGGTCCCCGGATCCGGAAGATGCCTCCAAGACGGTTGATTTTTCACAGAGCCGGGTACTCCTCGTGGAGGATGATCCGCTGGTTCGGCGCTCGATGGAGATCATGATTCGAAACATCGGCTGTGAGGTGATTTCCGTGCAGAGCGGTGACCGGGCGATAGTTGTCTACCAGGATGAAATCGACAATAATCGAACGATCGATGCCCTTGTGACCGACTTTGCGATGCCCGGACGGGTCAATGGAATCCAGCTGGTTCGCCGCCTTCGGGAGTTCACGCCGGAGCTCCCGGCTGTATTGAGTTCCGGTGCGTTGCATCGTAATAACGCTGCCGGTTTTCGGGACGCGGGTTTCCAGTTTGTTTTGCGAAAACCATTCGGCGAACCGGAGATCCGCGAGGCGCTGGCAGTGGCACTTACACCGGAGATATAAAATGGCACGAATTATCGGCATCAGCGGCGGATCGGGGTCTGGAAAGACCACGATCGTCCGAAAGATTTCGGAGATCGTCGGCGATTTCGCGTTTATTCCGCAGGACAACTACTACCGCTCGGCGGAGTACGTAAGCAATGCGAATATCAACGCGTTTAACTTCGACCACCCCGCTGCGTTTGACACGGAGCTTATCCATGAGCATCTCTCGGCGCTGCGCATGGGCGAAAGCATCGCAATGCCCCAGTACGATTTCGTTCACCACCGACGGAACGAGGAGACGGTTCACGTCGATCCGGGAAAGCTGGTAATCCTTGAAGGTATCCTTATCTTTTTTGAACCGCGGATTCGCGATCTGATCGACCTGAAAATCTTTGTTGATACCCCCGATGATATCCGGTTCATCCGACGGATGTCCCGGGACATCCACGAGCGTGGCAGAACCGTTCAATCGGTGATCGACCAGTATCTGGAAACGGTGCGGCCGGGGCACTATGAATTTATCGAGCCCACCAAAGCGTACGCCGATCTGATCGTGCCGGAAGGCGGCCAGAACGAGAAGGCGCTGGAAGTGCTCGCGTCATTTATGCGCGATATCGTCCAGTGACAGCTATTGGTGCGGATTATCGTTCAGGATCATTGCGGCGATCAGGTACAGGAGCCCCCCGCCGCCCCCAAACAGCAACAGGAGTACGAATCCGAGGCGGACAAGCGACGGATCAAGGCCAAAAAACTCGGCGATACCGCCGCACACACCAAATATTTTACGGTCCCATCGACTTTTGTAGAGGCGGCGTTCCGGTGGCGGGTAATGACTCATACCCGTATTGTACGAACAGAGGACACCGAAACACAACCACCGTATGTCGGTCTGTAACCGATAAATTGACCACGGCGACGCGATACAGTATTCTCGGGGCATGGGCCAGCGGAAGACGACCCCGGCGAACCGCGAACGGATTATCCAGGTGGCTGCGGACCTGATCCGGAATAACGGAATCGACAACACAACCCTCGCGGACATCGCCGTTGCTGCGGGAATAAGTAAAGGTACGCTTTACTATTACTACGCGACGAAGGGCGATCTCATCTTTGATGTCGCTGAGCGACATATGACCAATATGACCAACCGGATCTTTCGGTGGCTTGAGTCCAGCGGGACCAATTTGCCGCCCCGGAAAGTGTTTCGGATGGTGCTCGACACGGTGATGCATTCCAAGAGCCGCGGCGTGATCCATATTTACCTGCTCCAGGAGGCGCTTACGGAAAACCCCAATCTGCGAAAGCGGTTTGTGGAAGAGTACCGCCGCTGGCGTGAACTGATCGAAGCGGGACTGGCTCGGATCTATCAGGATTCCGCGGATCACAGCGCAATGGCCGGTGTGCTTCTGAGTACGATCGACGGCCTGGTGATGCAGCGGCTTATCGGTGTGGAACGACTTCCCATAGACTCGATCGCGGCGTTTTTTGAATCCGCGGTTGTGACCCCCTCTCCGGAATAATGTGAATCTCATCCTGTTTGACGATATCCGCGAAACCTACGAACTGCCGTCAGGGGATCCGCGGCATCGCCACATCCGCAGCGTCCTCCGGGCGAGCCCGGGAGATACCGTGCGGATCGGGGTCGTCGGTGGACCCGAGGGAGTCGGAACCGTTGCGGAGATGGACAGGACCGGATCCTCCATCATCGTGACCGGGTGGACCGCAGGCGGTGCCAGTCGGCCGATTGAGGTTGTTCTGGGCCATCCGCGCCCGCCGGTGGTCCAGCGGCTGTGGCGCGACCTCGCCGCTGTACGGGTTCGACGGATACTGGTGTTTGCCGGCGACCTTGGCGAACGCACCTATTTCGACAGCTCGGTCTGGACGCACCTGGAAGAGCGACTGCGGGAGGGACTCAGCCAGGGACGCCACACGGTACGCCCGACGGTCACGCGGCACCCTTCATTGGAGACACTCTTTGACGAACTGGCCGGAGTGCACTACCGTTACTACGGCAGTATCGAGCGCCCTCGAGCGCTCCCGTTCCGGGAAATGCTGAACGAAATTGCGGCTATGCCCGGAGATGAGGTTGTTTCGGTGTGCATCGGCTGTGAACGCGGGTTCAGTGATCGCGAGCACGCGCTTCTTGAGGAGCGGGCGTTTCGCCCGGTCACGCTGGGTGATTCGATTGTGCGCACAGAGACCGCCGCAAATGCGCTTGCGGTCGGTATCGCATCGGCATGCGAGTGAAGCGCGAAACACTTTGCCGTTCGTCGGATGCTCGAGTATACTGGGACGACCTGTTCGTTCGGAAGGGAAGGCAACTATGAAAATTCTCATCATCGACGATTCAGTGTCGATGCGGCAAATGGTTTCAATCATTCTCACCGGAGCCGGTCACGAAGTGACCGAAGCGGTGGACGGTGCCGACGGCGTCTCGAAGATAAGCGAAGAGTTTGATGCCCTCATCACCGACTACAACATGCCCAATATGGGTGGCATTGAGGTGATCCGGAAAATTCGCAGCGGCTCAACCAATCGGAACGTCCCGATCCTGATGCTGACCACTGAAAGTGAAGCGGCCAAAAAATCGGAAGGACGAGAGGCCGGCGCGACGGCGTGGATAACAAAGCCGTTCAACCGGGAGTCATTACTCGCAACGCTCGACAAGATCACGAAGACGGTACAGTTTTAACGGTAGCGCACGGTGAAAATCAGAACGCGAAAACTGAAAACCAAAACAGTACTCACCCTTACCGGCGATTTGACGTTCGACCACGTGGGCACCGTACTGACCGCGGTCCAGAAGCACGCAACAACGGCGGAGCTTGAGATCGCCTTGTCCGAACTTGGTGAGCTTGACGTTGCTGGTCTGCAGCTGCTGTACGCGGTACAGGGTGATCGCGCTGGTGCTGATCGATCCGTCACGTTTACCGGTGAAGCGGCGCTTGAACGCCTGCAGCGGATGGCGGAGTTCGCCGGCCTTCCGTCGGTGGAGCAGGGGTAAGCGATGAATGGATCTCCCGACCCGAAAGAGATTTTTCGGGAAGAGGCGCGTGAACTTCTGGACGAACTGGAAGCGGCACTCATCGGCCTGGAAAACAATCCTGCAGACCTGGCGATGATCGACACCGCGTTTCGGGCGTTACACACGATCAAAGGCTCCGGTACAATGTTCGACTTCGCCGAACTGGTGGCGTTTGCCCATGAACTGGAGTCGACGTTTGTAACGATCCGCGACGAGAAACGCACCGTTGATCAGCAGATTATCGATCTCACCCTGGCAGCTCGCGACCATTTGCGCGCTCTGATCGACGGTCGTGAGATCAGTGAGGAGCAGCGGTCCGCCGCAGGGGCGGTAGTTGCGGAGTTGCAGCGCTCTATCGGAAAACCACCAAAGTCGGCCGACGCGGAGGAACACGCCCCGGATAACAGCGGCGGGGACAGGGCGAATGCCACGGCGGGGACTGTCCAGCTCTACCGGGTCGAGTACCGACCATCGCGGCAGACGTTTGTGAACGGGACCAATCCCCTTGCGCTTATTCAGGAATTGCGCGAGCTCGGTGATGTGCTTGTTGTCGGGTATACCGGCGGAATCCCCACTTTGGGAGCGTTTGAGCCGGATGTGTGCTATCTCGCCTGGGATTTTCTGTTAACGACGACCGACTCGCCCCAGGCTATTGAAGACGTCTTTATGTTTGTCGACGAGGAGAGCCGTCTTGAGATACAGGCGGTTGAAGGTGGTGAGTACCGTCGCCTTGGCGAAATCCTGGTTGACAGAGGCGTGCTGAGCCAACAGGAACTGGAGAAGCTGCTTACGGACCGGCCGCCTCTTGGTGAAATTCTGGTAAACCAGGGGGTTGTCTCGGAGGACAGTGTCCGTAGCGCGCTGGAGGAGCAGAAATGGTCCTCTGGAAGCGCACGTGCCGCCGATACCTCCACGACTACGGCACCGGAAACGGTATCCAGCATCAAAGTCCGCACCGACCGCCTGGATCACCTGGTCAACCTGGTGGGAGAACTGGTGTCCCTTCAGGCTCAGATTACGCTTCGCGCGACGATGGTCGGCGATCGCGAACTTTCCGCCCACGCAGAGCAATTGGAGCGGCTTGTCCGCGAGTCACGGGAGCTTTCCATGGAACTGCATATGGTTCCTGTGGAAACGCTGTTCTCTCCGTTTCGACGCCTGGTCCGCGATCTTGCGAAAGAGCTCGGGCGCGAGGTGCGTCTGGAGATGACCGGTACCGAAACGGAACTGGACAAAAACGTGGTCGAGTCGCTTCGGGATCCCCTCTTACACATCGTTCGCAACTCGATCGACCACGGGATCGAACCGCCTGATGTTCGCGAGGCGCGCGGCAAGCCGCGCGCGGGCCACTTGACGCTCCGCGCGAGTTACACCGGCGCACTGGTATCGATTCGCGTTGAAGACGACGGTGGCGGCATCCAGACAGAAAAAGTGCTGAAACGGGCGTACGAACGCGGCATCGTCGAGGAAGGCGCCTCACTTTCGCATGCGCAGATCCTGGATCTCGTTTTTGCCCCGGGCTTTTCCACCGCAGAAGCGGCAACTCAGGTTTCCGGCCGCGGCGTGGGAATGGATGTCGTCCGGCGGAACGTGGAAAGCCTGAACGGCGCGGTAACGCTCACCAGCGAGGAGGGGGGCGGAACCGTCGTTGAACTACGGATACCGTTGACTCTTGCGATCGTTGAGGGGCTTCTTGCCGAGGTGGGTGATCAGTTCTTTCTTATCAACCTCGCCTATATCCGGGAGTGTATCGACGGTACCGCGATCGCACAGACCCGCGGTCAGAACATGTTCGATTTTCGCGGACAGATCGTGCCGGTGATCGACCTTGCTGAGCATTTCGGCATCGGTGTCGCCCAACCGGAGAATCCGATAGTTGTTGTCCAGGCGGGAGATACGATCGTCGGCCTTGCTGTTAGCGCGTTGCACGAGAACCACCAGTCTGTCGTCAAATCGCTGGGGAAAATGTTCTCCCAGATCGACGGCCTTTCCGGCGCGGTCTTTCTCGGTGATGGAACGCCGGCGTTGATGCTTGATATCGAGCGGATAGTTCGGACGGCGCGGGATCTTCACGGCGAGTGAGATCATAGCGATCCCGTCGTCGTCGGTGGACCGGGCGCGGCAAAATGGCTACAATCCCCAATATGTCCGCTGACGAGCCGGTCCCACACTACAACGGCAGAACTGTTCATCTCACTGGAATCAAAGGAACCGGAATGGCGGCTCTTGCGGAGATACTGCATCACCAGGGTGCAACCGTCTCCGGGAGCGACGTGGCCGAGCGTTTCTTCACCGATGAGATGCTGGACCGTATCGGAATAACCCCGCAGGTGGGCTTTACTCCTGATCACATCCCCGCGGATACAGCCGTGCTGATATACTCTGCGGCGTACGATCCGGACAACCCGGAACGCCGCGCGGCGGACCACCGTGGTATTCCGCAATACAGTTACACCGAAATGCTCGGGGCGCTCTCGGCTGCACCCACAGCGGTTGCGATCAGCGGCGTGCACGGGAAAACGAGCACCGCTGCGATGCTCGGAATGATGGTCTCTGCAACCGATCTCCCGGCAACGGTCGTGGTTGGCAGCGGCGTGGCCGGTTTCGGCGGTTCCGCTACGCTGATCCGCGGTGCCGATTTCCTGGTAGCTGAGACGTGCGAGTACCGGCGCCATTTTCTCGATTACCACCCTGATATCGTGCTGATTACAAACGTGGAAGCCGATCATCTCGATTACTATCGCGACGCCGACGACGTGACCGATGCGTTCGTTGCGCTCGGTCTCAGACTGCCTGCCGCCGGAACCGTTGTGTACTGCCGGGACGATCCCGGAGCGTCAGCGGTAGCCGAGGCGCTCCGCCGACAGCGACCGGATCTCCATGTTGTGCCGTACGGTTTTTCCGCGACGGGGGAGGGGCAGATCAGCAACCACCGACTGGAGAACGGGATACAGCGATTCTCCGTTGCACTGCGACGCCGTGACAGTGCCGCCCTCCTTGAGACGCAATGGGAGCTGCCTGTACCCGGCCGCCACATGGTGAGTAACGCCGCCGCGGCGGCGGTCGTACTGGCCGAAATGACCGGTGGCGCCGACCGTCCCGTGGTAGATGCATGGGTAGATGGTCTCGCGCGCTTTACCGGAACGCGCCGGCGAAGCGAACGGATCGCCGAGGTCAACGGTGTTCTGGTCCTCGATGACTACGCCCACCATCCGACGGCGATTCGTACAACTCTGGAAGGATTCCGGGAGTTCTGGCCGGGGCGTCGTATCGTTGTGGATTTCATGTCCCATACCTATTCCCGCAGCGAGGCGCTGCTCGACGGGTTTGCCGATGCCTTTGCTCCGGCGGACGTCGTATTCCTGAACGATATCTACGCCTCCGCCCGGGAAGCGTACCTCGGCGGCATAACGGGGGAGCGCTTCGCCGAGGCGGTGCGCGCACACCACCCGGACGTTCGCTACGCGCCCGATTTCACCTCTGCAGCGAAGCACATCGCCGCAGAGCTCCGGCGCGGAGATATCTTTGTCACCATGGGGGCCGGCGATAACTTCCGGATCGGCACCACCGTGGTTGAACTCCTGAGACGAGACGGGGACCCCCTATGATTCACAGCATGACCGGGTACGCGTATACCGAGCGGAGCCTTGACGAGCGCGACATCAGTATCGAAATCCGGAGCGTCAACAACCGTTATCTGGAGATCAGCTCGTCACTGCCGGGATTTCTTACCCCGCTGGATCCGGAGATTCGGGCGATCGTTTCCAATCGGGCGCGACGCGGAAAGGTGGAAGTGTCCGTTCGGCTGCGGGAGTACGCGGATACGATGAAGATCCACGTAGACCGTCATACCGTTGCCGCGGCGCGGGAAGCGCTGAGAGAAATTGCCGACGCCGCGGGAATCACCGATCCACCGGGGTACCAGGACATTCTGACGTTCGAAGGGGTCGTCCAGACGGAACGAAAACGTGATCTTGACCTGTATCGGGAGTTCATATTTCCGATCCTTCATGAGACCCTCGACGCCTGGGAGCAGACGCGACTGGTGGAAGGGACCGCGACGGTCACGGATATCAAGCGGCACATCGCCCGCCTGACGGCAAGTCTGGACGTCTTTATTGAAAAAGCACCGCATGTCGAGGAGATCGTCATGCGCTCGGTTCGTGACAAGTTCCGGGAAATTCTCGGGGATGAGGTCGAAGAACAACGGGTAATGGCCGAAGCTGCCGCTCTGGCGGTAAAACACGGCACCAACGAAGAGATGGTACGGTTACAAAGCCACGTTGCCGGCCTGAACGAGCTTCTCACCGACGGCGGCGGGATCGGCAAACGCCGGGATTTCGTCTGTCAGGAGATCAACCGTGAGTTGAACACAACCGGGAGCAAAACGGTGTTACCGGAAGTTCAAAACGCGGTGGTTGAGGCAAAAGATGCCGTAGAGGCGATTCGGGAACAGGTTCGGAACATCGAGTAGACAGGGGGACGACACGATGAACGAGGTCCGGATCGCTATTTCCGGCAAGAGCGGGTGCGGAAATACAACGGTAAGCCGGTTGTTGGCTGACCGCCTGGGTATCGCGCTCATCAACTACACGTTTCATACAATGGCCGACGAACAGGGAATAACGTTTGACGAGATGTGTCGTCGCGCCGAATCCGATGATACCTGGGATCAGTACCTTGACATGGAGCAGATCAGGCGTGCCCGCGAGCAGAGTTGCGTCCTTGGCTCACGCCTGGCTATCTGGTTTCTCGAAGAGGCGGATCTCAAAGTAGTTTTGACCGCCCCTCCGGAGGTGCGGGCCCAGCGCATCCAACAGCGGGAAGGCGGCGATCTGGCGTCGGTGCTGGCCGCCACAAACGAGCGGGACCGGCGTGATCACGCCCGCTACCTGCGCCTGTACAACATCGATATCGAGTCGTATGAATTTGTTGACCTGATCATCGATACCCAACAGTACACGCCGGAAGAGATCGTCGACGTAATCGTCAGAACTCTGCCGGAAGCGCCGGGACGTGCCGAATAGGGCGCGCCGGGGTGCCGATCGACCACGACAGTTTCCGAGGGCGTGCTGGAACGACGGTCTGATCAAGGAACTGCAGGATTTTGGCAACCGCACGATCGAGATCGTTATCGAAGCGGTATCGTACGCCGGTGCCGGGACGGTGCAGCGGGTATTGATCGATATTTCCGATGAAGGTGGCGAGTCGTTCATCGAGTTCCTGCAGTCGGGCCCACTCACCACGACCGGAGCGCGCCAGCATGCGTGCGTTCAGAAGCTGTTCATACTGCCCGGCCTGGGGCACCACAAAGATCGGCTTGCCCAGGACCAGTGCTTCGCTCATAAACTGGTGACCCGCGCTGGAGATTACCGCGCGACAGCGGCCAAGATAGTCGGCCATTCGTTTTTGCGGGTCCGGAAACACGTGCACCTTCGTAACTCCCTGGCGCGAAAGCGCCTGGAGGACACTGTCTCGATAGGTCGGTTTCACGTAGACGACGAAGAAATCTTCAGCGGAGCGGTATCCCGCCACGATGCTGCGACGAACGACCGGCCCGACGTCGCCGTTGTAAAAGGAGACCACCAGTTTTCGCTGGTACGTTCCCATCAGCAGGACCGAGACGATCTTGGCGAGGAGGGATTGCAGTGAAAACTCCCGCTGCCGCAGCACAACCGCCGGATGATTGATCTGAAGAACGGGAACACCCAGCGCCTTTGCGGCAGCCGACCCGAACGGGTCGTAGTCGGATATCAACGCAGAGACGCGGTATCGTCGGAGCCGGCTGACGATCCGCCGTACCGAAACGGGAAAGCGGATCAACGCCGGAAGGTTTGCGTACACAGTCCGTGCGTAATCGATCCGGTCCCGAAATTTGACGAACGAGAAGTATGGAATCTCCTCAAGGGGAACGTCGCTCAGGTGTTGTCGCATGAACGGGAAGAGATGAGGCGGGCAGAAAATTACCAGTCGGCACGTTTTACGGAGTTCCTCGGCGAGTGCTACCGTTCGTGCGGCGTGACCGAAGCCTTCACCGGTGCAGGACAGGGCTATCGTTTTCACCGTTGTAACCTCCACGGCAGATTTCTCTTTACACATACCAGACGAATGTCAAAAATGCGTTAGGATAGGACGCTGGAACCGAAAATGGAGATAAAACAGAACGTTATAACGATCCAGCCGCGCCGGCGCGGTTTTCATCTCATTACCGATGAGGTTGCCGCCGGCGTCCCGGAACTGGCGGATTTTGAAACGGGGGTCGTTCAAGTTATGATACTGCATACCAGCGCCGGGCTGTCGATACACGAAACCGCCGACCCGGACGTTGGCGTTGATTTCGAGACGATCTTCAACAAGCTTGTTCCGGAAGGAGACCCCGACTACGTTCACACGATGGAAGGTCGCGATGATATGCCTGCCCACGTGAAAGCGGCGTTGGTCGGCAGCAACCTGACGATCCCGGTGCGCGGGGGGCGGTTGCTGCTTGGCACCTGGCAGGGGCTGTATCTCTGCGAATTTCGGAACAACGGTGGGGCGCGACGCGTCGCGGTGACCGTCATGGGTACCAAACGATAACGGCAAAGGCCTCAATAATCGTCTTGCCGAGACCGAAAATAGTGAACAGAATAGGTATGCGCGCACAAGTGGTCGGGCCAGGATGAAGTTATTACAAAAAGTACTCTTCAGTTTACTTCTCGCCACAGTCATCTTTACGGCGTTTGCCGTCGCGGCCTACTCCGGCCTTTTTGATATCATAGACCAGCAGTATTACAACCAACGGGTGCGCGAATCCGCCGTCTCGATTCTGGAGGAAGCCCAGAGCGAAGCGTTGGCGTACCAGCGCGCCTTTCAATCATCGGTGGGTGAGCTCGCTGATGTACCGGCTGTCCGGAACGTGTTTCTGGTGAATCAGAGTCGGCAGGATACGGAGGAACAAGCCCAGGCTATCGGGCGCTTCTTCGAGAATCACCCCGAGACTGACTATATCCGGATCGTGGACAACGACGGAGGAAACCTCTGGTACAGCACCCTTGAATCAGATATTCGCGATCAGTCGGCGACGCGGATCGAGTACCGTCCGATCTCCGAACTGGATCCACCACTCCTCTTGCCGTCGGCTGAACAGGAAGGAACCGCCGTTCAGTGGGTTCCGGAGCGCGGCGGCCTCCGCGTCACCGCGCCGGTCATCGACAATTTCGGAATTCCCCAGGGCCTCCTGGTGGTGTGGGCAAATACCAGTGGGCTTTTCTCGTCACTTGTTTCCGAAGGAATCCTCGGTCCTTCCGCACGGATTCGACTAACGCCGGGCGGGCTGCTGATCTTTAACGCTCCCCGTCACTTTGACCAGGAAGATGTCCAGATCGTCGATCGACACGTGGAGAACGATGCCGACGGGGTCCTGGAAAGCGATGTCGGGGCGGGCTTCGTCGTTGAACAGATCTCCGGGGAACCGTCGATTCCGCCCTCGGCGTATCTGGTCAGTGCGTCAGATCTCCAGATGGATGAGAGTTTACGGCGGATCCTGCTCGCGTCGGTGTTCCTTGTTACCTTCCTGCTCGCCTATCTGATTCTCAATATTCGCCAGGACCCGGATGTTGTCGTGGCCGAACGGTTCCGCCGGTTCCAACAGTCCGTTCTGAAGGA
>JAQIBO010000053.1 GCA_027859055.1 Spirochaeta sp. | reverse complement strand
GCGCATCGGTGATTCGAATTATACGCTTGAAACGGGTGACAGCGCCGTCATCCCCGGCGATGTGGAGCATGAAGCGACCGCCGTCACCGACACGGTCGTCGCGGACGCGTTCTATCCTGTCCGGGAAGATCTCCAGTAAGTGCCGGCTATCCCCACCGGTTGAGTACGTTCAGAAGGATTCGCTTGACCTCATCCGGTCGCTCACGGGTGGGAGAGTGGCCACACTCCTGAAGCATCTCGATCCGCGCATGCGGCAGCGCGTCTTTGATCACTTCAACCCCCGACGGGTCCATCACCGCATCATGCACGCCCCAGATCACGGTGACCGGGCAGGTAATACGGGACAAGCGGTCGCCCAGGGGATTGAACCCCTCGGCCAGTAAGCCGTTAAACACGCGCGTGTACCGTTCGCGGTGTACGCGCAACGCGTGGAGCGCTGCGCGACGGGCAAACCCGGGGATCTCCACGGGCTGGTGATACAGAATCTCCACCATCCGGCGCCAATCCGTCTCGTCTTCAGGCAGCAGATAGTTTGTTCCGTCTCGCCACGCCTCCCAGAAGGGAGAAATCCTGGGGGTCTGGATACCACCGGGGTCGATAAGTACCAGCGCCCGCACCAGATTGGGAAGTTCGCCGGCAACGAGGCCTGCAATCATTCCACCCATCGATTTCCCCACCACGATCGGTGGCTGGCCCCAGCGTACGGTGAGTTCCTGGAGAAGTTCCTCGGTAACGCTGCAATACCACTGTGGAGTCGGTTCCTCCTGTGGCGTGAGCGGATGATCGCCAAACCCGGGCAGATCGGGGGCAACAACCTCGCGACGCGTTCCCAGGACCTCAAAAAAAGGGAGCCACGTGGTTCCATCATTGCCGAACCCGTGAAAAAACACGATCGGCACACCATCACTGCGTTCGGATTTTGGCGGACGGCGGTGATATACCGGCCAGAGTCGACTGTCATTGGTGAAAACGGAACGGAACCGGGCACCGCTTTTGCGGCGTCGGATAGACCGAAACAGAGCCAGCGCTATCCGATCTGTGGGTCTCAGAGGCCGAACCGGCACTTACCCCTCGTCCCGACGGCGGCTGCTGACAAGACGCTGGAGGTCGCGAATATTGAGCACCACGATCTTGTTCGGGAACAACTCGACTCTATGCTGCGACGCAAACTGGTTGATTACGGTCCGGACCTTTTCCGGGGCAATTCCCGCCCAGTGGGCAACGTCGTTGGCGGTTACCGGAAATTCCCACCGGTCCTGGTCGGGATCTTTGGCGTTCATACCCTCGTAAAGCATGAGGAAGACGTCGGCAACACGCGCCTGCACGTCGTTCAGTTTGAGAATCATAAACCGCCGGCGCTGATCGTAAATCCGTTTGACAAACGTCTTGAGCAGCGTAAGAGCGATCTGCGGGTTCCCCTGCATAAGGATCTCAAAATTGGCCCGGTTGAACTCAAGGAGTGTGACGTCATCGAGAGTAATGGCACTGGCGCTGCGCGGCGCCTCTTCAAGGATCGCCATCTCCCCGAACAGCTCTCCGGGATGCAGAATATCGATCGCCTTTTCGATATCCCCCATTACCTTGGTAATCTGTACGCGCCCGTTCTGGATCAGATAAAAACTGTTCCCCGGCTCGTACTCGCAGAAAATCATCTGCCCCTTCGGAATCGTCTTTGCAAAGCGATCAAACGCACCCATATCAGTTCTCCGCTCTGGACAGCGCTTTGTCGATCTTGCGACGCAACGCGGGTTCATCGGTTGCCCCGGCGCGTGCCTTTTTGAGGAACGCCGCACCCTTCCCGGTGTCGCCGCCTTCGAGATAACTGGCACCGATATGAAAGAGAATATCCGGCATCTGCGGATGGCGGGGTATCTCTTTCAGCACCTGAGAAAAGTGGCGAATCGTCTGACCGTAGTTTCCGCTTTCGTAATAGCAGCGGCCCAGCTGAACCTGCGCCTTGAACGTGTATTCCGTCTCGTCGGTGCCGGCGAGAACCGCCTTGAAGCCCGCGATCGCTTCGTCAAACTTGTCGTTGGCAAATGCACTCTCTGCATCAAAAAACTGCTGCGCCACCGGCGACAGCTCCTCCCGCTGGCGTGTCGGACCGGGAGCCGGCTCCTTGACGCGAGTTGTCTGGGCACCCTCGGACTGTTCCGCCCGACCGAGTTGCTTCTGGGCCTCCTCGGCGTGGCGCCCATCGGGGTACAATTCGAGATACCGCTTCCATATATACGCCGCGTGGGCGTACTGTTTGTTCCGGAAATAGAACATTGCCGAGTGGTGAAGGCCCTCGGCGGAATCGATCTGGTTTTCCTGGTTCAGCATGGAGGAGACTTTGGCGTGAATCCTGCGCAGCTGGTTGGAAAAGACCTTCAGCATCTTGATGATGATACGGGTATTGGCGGTGACGATCTGTTCAAACTCGGCGACGGAAAACTGCAGAACATCCGCGTCGGCGAGCACGACCGCGTCTTCCTCGCGGGGAAAATGTCCGAGGGCGCTTTTGACCCCGAAAAACTCCCCGGTCTGGATGAGGTCGCTCATCTCCTGCCCGGTTTCAATGTCACGAGA
>JAQIBO010000052.1 GCA_027859055.1 Spirochaeta sp. | reverse complement strand
ACCGCATCTTCGGTAAAGGAGCCGTCGTCGGTCAGGGGGAAATAGGAGACCTTCGCGCCGGTTCGCTGCGCAATCTGTTGCCACGGCACCATGTTGGAGTGGTGCTCCATCGGTGAGAGGACAATTTCGTCACCTGCGGTAAGGTGGCGCCCACCCCAGCCGACGGCGACCATGTTGATCGACTCGGTGGTACCCCGGGTAAAGATCACCTCTCCCTCACCATCAGGGACGTGAAGGAGCCGTTTCACCGTGGTACGCGCGTCGTCATACGCGGCGGTGGCGCGTCCGCTCATTTCGTATACGCCGCGGTGTATATTTGCGCTGTACTCCCGGTAATACTCCGTGACCGCGCCGATTACGCGGTGCGGTTTCAGAGAGGTGGCGCCGTTATCGAAATATATCAGATCGTGGCCCCGCATCGGTTCCTTCAGTGCCGGAAACTCGTCGCGAAGGCTCTGCACGTTCAAGGTCTCTGTCATACTCAAAGCATAGTCAAATTCGAGGCAAAAAAAAAGCGCGGGACCAATTCCCACGCTTTTTTTGATATGCCGCGGCGACGCGGAGCATCATGCCCCGCAGTGCGCCGCCGGTGCACCGGTTGAACAGTCGACGTTATTTTGCCGCCGCGTAATTCTTGGCAACCTGGTCCCAGTTGGCCACGTTGAAGAACGCATCGATATACTCGGCACGCCGGTTCTGGTACTTCAGATAGTACGCGTGTTCCCACACGTCCAGTCCGAGGATCGGCGTCTTTCCCTCACTGAGGGGGTTGTCCTGGTTGGGAGTGCTGGTGATCTCAAGCTTACCGTTATTCACCACAAGCCACGCCCAGCCGCTTCCAAAACGGCCGGTTGCCGCGGTGGCAAACTGATCCTTGAACGCGTCAAAACTGCCAAACGTGGATGAAATCGCGTCTCCCAGCTCTCCAGTGGGCGCGCCGCCGCCTTTGGGACTGAGAATTTTCCAGAACATGGCGTGGTTCACGTGACCACCACCGTTGTTGCGAACCGCGGTCTGAATCGAATCGGGAAGCGAGCTCAACTTGGCTACCAGAGATTCGGCATCCTGGTCTGCATATTCCGTTCCCTCAACGGCTTTGTTCAGTTTGGTCGTGTATCCGACATGATGTTTATCATGGTGTACCCGCATCGTCGCTTCATCGATATGCGGCTCCAACGCGTCGTATCCGTACGGTAAATCCGGTGTTTGAAACATCTGTATCCTCCTCAGGTTTTCTTCTCGACAGGCGCACGGTTATCCGCAAAGCCCTCGATGTTTGTTGAAGAAATTAATAAGGAATGGCGCTGAAGGCAAACTGAGGCACTGAAATCAGCGCACCGATAACGACCGGAGCCCAATCAACGCAGATAGATATCGTCGTCGGGTAGTGCGCCGCCGATGGCGCGCGGCTCCGCCGCAAAAAGCACCCGGAAGTACTCGTCCAGTCGGTCGGCCGCGTCGGCTGCGCCGACGTACTCGGCGTTGAACCGGGGCAACGCCGCAGTCACGACCGCGCCGGGAAGCCCGAGGTCGGTCCGGTCCACGAGACCTCCCGCCGCGTCCGGGTCCGCCAGAACGGTATCCCAGCCGGAGCGGATCACCGCCAGCGCCTCGGCGATCGCTTCAGGGTTTTCCTCGGCAATGTCACGTCGAACCACGATAACGGTCTGCGGGTACCGGCTGTCGTACAGATCCTGCCACGCCTCCTGGAAATCCAGGCGGACATCGACACCGTCTGCGCGGGAAAGCACCTGCGTCACAAACGGCTCCGGTAAAACCGCGGTCTCCACTTCTCCGGCGATCAGCAACTGGGCGAGCTCCACGTGGCCGTAGCGGTAATCCAGCTCCACTTCGCTGTCCGGGTCCACACCGTTCCGACTGAGAATGTGCCGCAGCATGATATCCGGCCCGGCACCCCGGGCGATCGCCTGCACCGATCGGCCGCGCAGATCGGTCCATTCCTGTACCGTTTCATCGGTGCCGACGACGTACAACACGCCCCACAGCGTCACCGCCGCGATCTGGACGGGAATACCGCGGTTGTAAAGCTGAGCAGCCACGTTTGACGGGAGCATCCCGACGGCAACCTCCCCGGCGGCAAGACGGCCAACCATGACGCTCGGCTCCGGAACCACCTCAACGGAGATACGGGCGTGCTCTCCGACGATCGGCTGGTCCAGCAAGGCAGGAGCCATTCCCACGCCGGTGGGACCGCGCAGCGAGGCGATTGTGATGTCCACCGGACCGGACTGTTCGGCGTGCCCGGTGGCGCCAACGACCAACGTGGTCGCGATAAACAGAAACAGGTATATTACCTGACGTGCAGTTTGCATAAGTACCTCCCCGGTACGTGGGTAGAGTTTTTTTGGTCGCGTCTTATCCGACGGAAAGCTCGTCCCGCACCCGGTCCCGCGTCCACCCTTCGGCAACGGCGGTCTCAAGTCCGGCGGCGATCTCCCGATCGTTCAGGACGATCGCCCCACGCAGGATGTCGTCCTGCGACCAGTACAACGCGGTATAGCGGTTTCCATGTTCAAATTCGTCAATTCGATAGTCCCACGGTTTGCGCGGTTTGCCGACCGAGAAAAGATCAAGACCAAACACGTTGGTCCACAACGGAAATTCCCGAAAGGAATAAGCCTCATCGGCCCCGGCGGCGTTCATCCCGGCAAACCGCCCCTGGGCAGCGGCTTCGCTCCACAGATAGCTGACTCTGCCGTCGGGCATCTGGGCGCAATCCCCGGCGGCAAAGATGTTTGGCTCCTCCGTACGAAGGTGGTCATCCACAAGGATACCGGCATCGGTGGGTAGATTCGCCGCAGTCGCGAGACCGGTCCGCGCCTCCACACCGATACAGAAGACAACCATATCAAAATGGGAAGAATGCTTGAGCATTTCCACCGACCACGAGTGCTTCTTGTTTTTCTCGAAGGAGATGATCTCTTCCTGAAACAGCAGCTTGTGCTTACCGCCGGTCCTCGCTTCCTCGAGAAGCTCTCCGGCGCGGGCGCTGAGCTGCCGCGGCATCAGTTGCGGGGTTGCTCCGGCGAGGGTGATCCGTTTGCCCATTTTTGCCAGTTGCTGGGCAATTTCCACCGCCAGCACCCCCATTCCCGCGATCAGGACGGTTTTGGCTTTCTCCGCGCGGGCTTGCAGCTCTTCCGCGTCCCGGGCGTTACGCACGACGTAAAACGAACCGCGCTCATGCGGGCGGACAAGTTTGGGAAAGAGCGGTTCCGCTCCGGTGGCAAGAACGAGGGAACCGTAGGTGATCTCTTGAGACCCTGCAGACAGGGTTGACGTGGTGCGGTTGATCGCATCGACGGTGACGCCGTCATGGCGCTCAATCCGGTGTTCGACAAACCACTCGTCCGGGTGTAACGGAGGCGCCGGCGATTGAGTTCGGTCGGCGATCGCTTTGGAGAGCTGCGTCCGGTCATATGGGGACCGGTCCTCGCCGTTGATCAGTAGAATCGACGAAGCGTCGTTGGTTTCTCGTGCGGCGGCCGCTGCTGAATATCCGGCGCTCCCGGCGCCCACCACGACCACGTCATAACTGCCACTCATTGCTGCACCTCACTCCGTCTTGTCGAATGTACCATGCGTCTCTATACTCATGCAACGATGTCGGATTACAACGTAACGTTCGCCGGGCTTCCCCTGGAAAGCCCTGTCATCATAGAAACCGACGACGATCGACTGGCGCCGGCGGTGATTGAGCAGTGTGTCTCGTCCGGTGCCGGAGGGATTCTCTTTCCCACCCTCACCGAAGAGCGAATCACCCGCGTCAACGACGAATCGGAACTGACGGAGCACAACCGCGACGACCAGGGAACCCGCGACTCCGAAAGGATTTTGCGGCGTCTCAACGCAGAGCAGCATCTGCACCTCCTTGAGGAGGCGGTAGAGGCGAGTTCCGTTCCCGTTATCGGTTCGCTCCAGTGTGAACACCGTCGTCACTGGTTTTCCCTGTCTCAACAGATGAAAGATGCCGGCGCGGCGGCGATCGAGATCCGCCCCTACCGCGACGCGGCGCACCGTGCCCAGCGGAGCGATCACGTCGAAAAGGCGCTGCTGCGAACCACCTCGTACGTTGCCGACCGTCTTGACGCGCCGCTGATCGTCCGCGTTCCCGCGTTTATGCACGGGCTGCAGGCGTTTGTCCACGCGCTGGGTGAAGCCGGCGCGGCGGGGGTACTGATTGAACCCCCTGCCGCAATGCGCGGTGTCGATATCGACAGCGCAATGCTGGCGGACCCGGTGGAAGACCGGACGGCGGCATACGCCGCGTTTCTCACCGCGCTCTCCGCCGGACGGGTCCTGTACCGGCGGGTCAGCCCGCATATCGCGATGCGCCTTCCCGAAGGTGTGTCGTCGTCGTTGGTGATGGCGATACTCGGTGGTGCGTCCCTGGCAACCCTTCCGGTGGGTGGAAACGATGCCGACGAGGGCGGGCAGAGCGTGCGGCGCTATCTGCTATACCTGAAAAAGTGGATGACCGCCCATTCTGCGCAAAACCTGTTCGACTTTCGCGGCGGCGTCAGCGAGTCCCGGCTCCACAGCTCCCTGGAAAACCAGTCAAACTGACGGGATCATATCGTGCCCGAGAGCCATACGCTTGCGCAGGGAGTGGATCCACCACCGGAGGCGGTCCCAGACGCGCGCCACCCACGAACCGCGCTCCAGAGCGCGGGGAATGACAATCGGCTGTTCTGCAATGACGGTCTCACCCACCTGGTAGGTCGCCTGC
>JAQIBO010000038.1 GCA_027859055.1 Spirochaeta sp. | reverse complement strand
GGCGGAGTTCGTTGAAAAGCGCATCCGCGGCGCGTTGTTCCGTCTCGTACCGGGTAAATTCAACCGCCATGGCCACGGTCCTCCTCGCTGTGTGGTGTCGGGGCGTCGGGTGCCTTCCCGCCGGGACCGGCGCTTCCGTACGCGTAGGTCTGCGGCTTCAGCCGCTCCGTCTCAATGCGGTGCAGCGCCGGGGTCACGACCTCCCACGCCGCCGCCAGCTCCTGTGTCGGAATAAAGAGGGAGCGGTCACCGCGAAGCACGTCCAACAGCAGCCGCTCATACGCCTCGGGCAGCTCCGTCTTGAACTCCTCGTGGTACAGCATGGTCAGTCGGACGACCGACGACGCAAACGCCATTCCCGGCACCTTGTTGTTGACGATCAGCTCAATCGATTCATTCGGCTGAACGCGGATGCGCAGGCAGTTGCCCACCACTCCCGGAAAGAGGCTGTACGGGAGTTCGCGAAACCGAATTACGATCTCCGTCTGCTGGGTGTCCAGCGCCTTACCGGCGCTGAGCTGAAAGGGAACGCCGTACCACCGCGGGGTGTTCACGTACAGTGTCGTGGCGGCAAACGTCTCCGTCACCGAATCTTCCGGGACGCCGGGGTCGGTCAGGTATCCCTCGTACTGACCGGTCACGGTGTGCTCCATATCGATCGGTGCGGTGGCCCGCAGAAGCTTCGTCTTTTCCTCAGCGATCTCCCGCGGATTGAGGCTGATCGGTTGTTCCATCGCGGTGAGCGCCATCGCCTGGAGCAGGTGGTTCTGCATCACGTCGCGGATTATCCCGAAGTGGTCAAAATACCCGGCACGCCCCTCCACGCCGATCTCCTCGGAAAAGGAAATCGAGATCGACTCGATGTGATCCCGGTTCCAGATCGGCTCGAAGATCCGGTTGCCAAAGCGCAGAATCAGGAGGTTCTGGATTACCTCTTTGCCCAGATAATGGTCGATGCGATAGGTCTGTTCTTCGGTAAAGATCTCTCCGAGGGCGCGGGTCAGTTCCGCAGAGCTCTCCGTGTCGCGGCCAAACGGCTTCTCGATCACCACCCGCGACCAGTCGCGGCTCTCCTCATCGGAGAGGCCCGCCTGCCGGATCGAGTGCGCCGTGTCCAGAAAGACGCCTGGCGGAATCGCCATGTACATCAGCATGTTGGCCCGCGGCCCGTTGAGTCCCTCCAGGCGTCGTCCAAGCGCGCGAAAATCGTCGGCGTTATCGTACTGCCCGGTGTGGTAGTGGCACCGTTTGAGAAACTGGCCCACCTTGATATCACACTGGCTGGGCTCCGGCTCATAGCGGCAGGTCAGCGTTTCCGCCACTTGCATGCGGAACTCTTTGTCGTTCATGGTTGAGCGGGCAAAGCCGACGATGTGGAAGCGCTCCGGCAGGAAGCCATTGCAGTACAGACTGAACAGTGCCGGGAGCAGTTTTTTTCGTGTAAGATCGCCGGAGGCGCCGACGATCACGATATTGACCGGATTGGTAGTAGTACTCACAGCGCGTTATGTTAGCATGTACACGGAAGGCTGGTGAAGCAAATGCTGTACGACGTCCCCGGGGTCTATGACGCCCTGTACGACAGTTTCAACGATGACATCCCGTTTTACACCGATCTCGCGCACAAGAATCCCGGTCCGGTATGCGAACTGGCGTGCGGAAGCGGTCGCGTGACCGTTCCGCTGGCGCTCACCGGGGCCGAGGTGCACGGGTTTGACGTGAGCGAACAGATGCGTGCCGCCGCCGAAGCGCGCGCCCGCGACCAGGGGGTGCCATCCGGACAGGTGCGCTTTGCCCACGGCGATATGCGCTCACCGCCGGAGAGCGGTGATTTTGCGCTGGTGCTCATCCCCCTTCACAGCCTCTCCCACCTGCATACCAGCGAGGACGTACGCGCGTGTCTCCAGGGCGTGCGACGCACGCTGCGGCCGGGCGGCCGCCTGGCGTTTGCAGTCCACAACCCGGACCCCGCCGTTCTCGCCCGCGACCCGGCAGAGGTGTTTCGCATTCACGAGAGCGTGTCGGATCTGGCGGTGTACGAGTCCAGCCGGTACGATTCGGCGCAGCAGTTGCTCCATCTGTCGTGGTTTGTGGAAACGGCCGGCGGAACCGAACGCTTTGATTACACGCTGCGGCTCTTTTTCCCGGCGGAGATCCTTGAGCTGCTCCACTGTCACGGATATGTGCTTGAGGGGCGCTACGGCTGGTACGACGGCAGCGCGTTTACCGACGAGAGCGGCACTCAGGTGATTGTGGCACGCCGCGACTGAGCCGGCGGACCGGTTGTCCCGGCGCTCTTCTACTGGAAGATCGCCTTGCAGCTTTGAATCCGTCGATTGAGCTGCTCCAGAAGCTTCCAGCTCACGATCGGGATCTTTTGCAGGACGTCGCAGGGAACAGTATAATATCGCAGGTCCGTCTTGGCGACGTAGCGCAGATCAAAGCTGGTCTCCCCGAGAATCGACGGTTCCCCCACCGCTTCACTGACCCCGGCGGCGCCCATGTATTTGTCCGCGCAGTACATCGCGATCCGGCCTTCGGCGATCAGCACCAGCGAGTGTTCCGGGGCGATTCGATCGCCCTTGACGGCGTGGTGTTCGGCCATCTCCTGAGCGATCGCGTTCAGGGTGACCCCGGCGATGCGATCACCAAGCAGATAGGTCCCCTCAAGGAAGTGCTTTCGCTCCAGATGGGCGCGAATCGGCTCCTGCAGCCCGTTGCGTCGGATAAACGAGCGGTACATCTCTCCGGGGATCTCGAGAACGCGGATAAAACTCTCCGCCCGATACGTGCGCGAGGACGCCTGGTTGAACAGGCAGTTGCGTTCGCCGATCATCGACCCGGCAGTAAGCACGTTCTGGAGACGGGTTTCCGCGTCGAGAGCCTCAACAAGGCCGTTCATGACCAGATACACGGTTTCCGGAACGGTGCGGCGTTTGACCAGGATCGTACCGACGCTGTAGGTGGTAGCGGGACAATTGGACAGCATGTTGATGTCGTACTCGGGAACGCCGGGGTAGTTGTGCCGTAACAGATCCGGCGTGTGGTATTCGGTATCCACGTCGTTGGCGTGAATCAGCACGTCGGTCATCCCGAACGAGGTGTCCGCACCGATCTCTTTCTGCCCGACCGTTAACGGTTTGGCAGTGTGGCTCAGCACGATCCGATCGGAGTTGTCGTCGCGAAAATCCTCGGCGAGACCGTGGATCATTCCGCCACCGATATCGAGCTTTTTCACGTCTGCCGCGGTGGAGTAATTGCGCCGTACCGTCTCGGCAAGCTGGACGCTGAACGGGTTTGTTTTGTCGGTGAGCTGTTTCAACTGGTCCAGGGAGCAGATATCCGCAAAGTGGGCGTAGGTGCGGTAGCCGTCATGCCATAACGCGCGAAAGAACATGACCGTGGTTTCCACGGGGTGCGGAGAAAAGACCGGCTTCACCTCCAGGCCGTCAATCATGTTCCAGCTGTCCATCTTGAGATCCTGCGGGATGAAGAAACGGTCAAATTCATCCTCCGGGAACGACATCAGTGCGGAAAGCTTTTTCATCACCGACGCGCGTACGTGGGGCGCCGCGTAGTAGGGGAGGCGATGGTCCGCCCGCACCAGGGAGGTCAGACCGGCAAAGTGGTCGTCGTGGGCGTGGGTGTGAAAGATCCCGTCGATCTCGTTCACGCTCATGCCCAGGGAGTTCAGGGTGTGCATCACGCTCGGCCCGGCGTCTATCAGGTAAATACGCCCCTGAAACACAAGGATACTCGCCATGCACGGCCGGTTGATGTCCCAGCCGTCGCCCTCTCCGGTGTGGACAACCGAAAAGTATTCCCGTTTGATCTTGTGCTGCCCGAGCATGTACGGCGGTTCGTACCATTCGCTGCGGTCCAGGCTCAGGCATATTTCCTGATAGTCACCGTTGTGGGAGAAGCGATAGGTGTTGAGGGCCACCCGCTCCACGTTGACACCCGGAGCTATCTCCACCGGCTGGTTCTCGACGACGAAAAAATCGATCATCTCCTCCGGTGGTTTGATTCGCCCGAAGGCGAACGCCGTCTTTATGCGCATGTACTCCGTTGCGGTCTGCTCGTCCAGGCCGGTAGCACGCAACTCTTCAATGGAGGTGAGGCCGTAGTTGCCGCGGAAGATATACTCCCGTTGCGCGTCGATCTGTTCCTGCGTACCGATTATGCGCGGTTTCACTCCGGTGTTGTTGGGATGACCGGGAATGATCATCCCCTGCCGGTAAAACATCTGCAACACCGGAAACTCCGCCAGGTTGGCGAATTCTCCGTTTTGAATGCCGACATCGGAAAGGAGAATCGTGTTGGGCCCCGTTTCAAAGCGGGCGCCGTTGCGCTCCACTTCCGTGATATAGCCGCGTCGCATGAGGTGTTTCACCGTGTCGGCGGGCGTACCGCACAGGATGCGGAGGTCGGCGTCGGGGATATCAACCCAGTGGACGCCGGTGGTAATCGTTGACTTTTTCAAATATCCGCCTCTTACCGTAAATGTAGCCGACGAGTCAGGCGAATTCAAGAAAGATGACCGATTTTGTCACCACCCTGGGCATCACCACCCCACGCTGAGGTGCAACAAGTGCGTTTCCACCTCGGAGCGGATCGTTTCGGGTAGTCCGCGAAGCTTGATCAGCTCCTCAAACAGCGCGCGAGCAGCCTCATTCTCGCCGCGGCTGCGGTAGGCAAGGGCGAGGGCAAAGGAGGTAAGATAGTCGCGTGGATCAAGTGTGTGGGCGGTCTGGAGGAGTTCGAAACTCTCGTCTCTACGCCTGGTGCGGCTGAACAGGACACTGAGATTTCGCAGCACGCTGGCGTTGTCGGGATCGGTCTCGCGGGCGCGGTTCAGAAACGTTTCCGCGCGGTCATACTCCTGTTTGCGAAGGTGCGCGCACCCCAGCGCCTCCCACGCTTCGGCGTTGCCGGCATCCCGGGCGGTGAAATACTCGAGGGCCCGGATCGCCTTGTCGTTCTCTCCGCTTTCGGTATAGGCGATACCCACGTTCAACAACGCCGAGAGATCGTCCGGATCTTCCGCGAGCATCTCCGTCAGAAGCCCGATCGCCTCGTCAAACCGTCCCGTCTGTATCAGCTTTTCTGAGTGTCGAATCCCGTCTTGTACTGCCATGGGCTGAAGGTACAAATTGTTTAGTGGACCGGTCAAGAAAAATCGCCGGCGCCGGTGGCTGTAGCGACGCCCGTGCCGGGATGGCGCTCACTCTTTTCGCGTTCCCGGTATTGGGCGTATATTACCCCCATATGGTGGCAATCTTACACATCGGCGACGAAATTCTCTCCGGCAGCGTCCGGGAAGCCAATCTGCACCTCATGCTTACCACCCTTGGTAATCTCGGCTACGGGATCGGCGAGGTCCGCATCGTTCGCGACGACCGGGACGAGATCGCCGCCGCGTTTCGCGAGCTCCGCGAAAAATACGAATACGTTCTCAGTGCGGGGGGGATCGGTCCCACCCACGACGACATTACCGTTGAATCGGCGGTCGCCGCGTTTGACGTTCCCGCCGAGGAGCATCCGGAGATGCGCTCGTTTCTCGAAAGCCGCTACGGCACTCCGTTGACGCCGATGGTCCGCAAAATGGCGCAGCTGCCGCGGGGGACCAGTGTTGTAGGGTGCAGCGAGGGGCACTGGCCGGTTATCCGCTGGGACAACGTCTTTATCCTTCCCGGCCTGCCCCGGGCGCTGGAAGACAAGATGCGGCGGATATCCGAGATTCTGCCGCCCCGGGCAACCGTGTGGTCGGCGGAGCTGTTTCTCAGCGCCGATGAAAGCGAATTTGCCGATTGGCTCGACACGCAACAGCCGGCGACGCCGGGCGTTTCCATCGGGAGTTATCCGGTGTACGGAGACTACGACTACCGGTCACGGTTGGTGGTTCGTGGGGTCGACCGTCCCGCGGTACGGGCCCTTGCGGCGCGCCTGCGGGAGTATGTGGAACAGCGCGGCTGGCTGGTGCGACTCGGCGGAGAAGCGGAGCCCACATCATGAGCGATGGCGGTGATGCCCTGTCGTTTGTGACCGTTGAAAATCGCGGTGCGGTTCCGGAGAGCCGCGGGTTTCAGGGGTGCTTGCTCCACGGATTCGGCGCAAGCGCCCAGGATCTGGTGAGCCTGGCGCCGGCGCTGGGGACCGCCGCCCGCTGGATTGTGCCGCACGCGCCGGTCCCGATCACCGTGGCAGGCATGTCCTACGGCCGCGCGTGGTTTCCCCGGGAGTCCGACGCGCTGGAGCAGGCGGTGTTCGGTTCCTACTTCCAGGATCTTCGTACGATCGAACCGCCGGGGCTGCACGCCGCTGCGGACGCGGTTCGCCGTCTGATCGACGCTCAGGGGATTCCCTGGGATCGGGTGATCCTCGGCGGGTTCAGCCAGGGCGCCATGGTGGTCGCCGAGATGCTTCGTCACGGCGCAACCGACGCGGACCGTCCATTGCCCGCGGCGGCGGTGCTCTTTTCCGGCGCCCTGATCGCCGAACGGTGGTGGGACAGTGTCCACAGTTCCCGGGCGCAGACGGTGCCGGTCTTTCAAAGTCACGGAAGCCGTGACGGGATCCTGCCCGTCGCCAACGGATGGGCGCTTGCCGACCGCCTCACCGCCGCGGGGTTTCCCGTGGAGCGGCGGGAGTTTACCGGGGGGCACGAGATACCGTTGCAGGTACAACAGGCGGCGGCAGGGTTTCTTGGGACTCACTTGGGTTCCGACTGAATTTGCCGACATATATACAGAAGAACTATGGAAAACCCCGTCGTACTGGCCGTCGATGACGATCCCATCCAGCTGGAGATCATCAAGAACGCCGCCGCCAAGCTGGAATACCCGCAGATCGACGTCGTTACTGCAGAAAACGTTGCTCTCGCCCTGGAGGTGCTCGAGGAACGGACCGTCGACATGGTCATAACCGATCAGCGGATGCCCGACGGGACCGCCTTTGACGTGGTCCGGGAAAGTGTTGCCCGTAATCCCCTGGTACCGGTGGTGGTGATCACCGCCTTTGAATCTGTTGAAGACGCGGTGAGCCTTCTCAAAAAAGGCGCCCGGGACTATATCGTGAAGCCCCTGCGCCCGCAGGATATTCAGCAGATCCTTGTAACCGCGCTGGAATGGCACAAACGCGAAACCGACGTTCACGAGGCCACCGATACCGACGGTCACACCGATGGTCACACCGACGCTGTGCCGGAAAACATCGGGGATACCACATCCGAAGCGATGCGGGAGGCGTTGAGTATCGCCGCCCGCGCCGCGGATACGGAAACCTCGGTGCTCATTTACGGCGAAAGCGGAACGGGCAAAGAGGTGATGGCGCGCCTCATTCACCGCAACAGCACCCGCGCGGACGGTCCGTTTGTGCCGGTCAACGCGGCGGCGATTCCCGAAAGCCTCGTGGAAGCGGAGCTCTTTGGCCACAAAAAGGGTGCGTTTACCGGCGCCCAGAGTGACCGGGAAGGCTACTTTCAGCGCGCCCGCGGGGGCACCCTCTTTATCGACGAGCTCGGCGATATTCCCCTGAACGTGCAGGTGAAACTGTTGCGGGCGATCCAGTTTCGGGAGGTGTATCCCCTTGGACAGGAAACGCCGGTAAAGCTGGACGTGCGGATATTGACCGCCACCAACCGCAACCTGGACGATCTCATTCAAAGCGGCGATTTCCGGGAAGACCTGTTTTACCGCCTCAACGTGATCAGTATCGAGATACCGCCCCTGCGGGAACGCCGGAGTGATGTTCCGCTTCTGAGTGAACAGTTTATCCGAACCTTCGCTGCCCAGAACAACCGAAACACAAAAGGGCTGTCCCAGCGGGCCCTCAACTACCTGACGCGCTACGCCTTTCCCGGCAATATCCGCGAGCTGGAAAATATCCTGGAGCGGGCGGTAGTGCTGAGCCAGGGGCCGCTGATTACCGAAACCGACCTGCCGCGGTTTGTCATTGGTGAACCTCCTGCGAGCGATGATACGGCGGATATCGATGGGTCGATACCGGAAAGCGGTACCTCCCTGGACGCCCAGATCTACGCGCTGGAAAAAAAGCTGATCTTCGAGGCGCTCAAGCGCACAGAGGGGCACCAGTCCCGCGCCGCGTCGCTCCTGGAAATAACCGAGCGGCGCCTGCGCTCGCGCATGGAACGACTCAAAATACAAAATCCGTTCTGACCAAACGCTTCCCGACGCTCCTCAGCTGGCCGAATTCGCCCTTCAGGTCGAATTTTTCGCCCTCACGGGCGAATTTCCGGACGTTCGGGTCGATCAGGTCGAACGACAGACGTCGCCGGAGCTTCCGTTTTGGGTATCCGGCGCGGATTTTGGTCGAATAGATGTATACCTCATATACACTTACACGATTTCATAGTATTTCAGGCATGTTTCTGGCGATGTTTTCTTATCTTGGCACGGCGGTTGCATATGTATGACCAGACGCCACGGAAGGCGATTAAGGAGCATACTATGATAAAGAAAAGTGTAATTTTTGCAGCAGTGATGATCGCGGCGATGGCGATGACCGTTTCGGCGCAGTCGGCGGCAAACTTCAATAACGGCCCGGTGCAAATTACGATTACCGGAACCGTAGGGCAGGTTCAACGGATTGATCTTCCCGGAGATCAGGCATTTGATTTGACCGGGAACAGTGCGAACGGTTCCGTCAGTCTTGGCGATATGAGCGTGTTCAGCAACGTGAATTATTCCGTGAGTGTAGCGTCTGCACAGGGGTTTGCGTTGGCTTCACCCGCCACCACTGAATCGATCGGGTATGACCTTCTTGTTGGTGGCACAGCCGTTAACGAAAGCACTGGTGCGGCGATTGCGTCGACAGGGCGCACCATAGGTGGTCCCGATTTGTTCGCTTTGGAACTGACTTATCTGCAGGACACTGCGGACACCCTGGCGGCGGGCAACGACTACGCGGATACCCTCACATTTACAATCGCCTCTCCCTGATCTTCGACCGATAATGTAACTAAAGCCCAGCCCCGTTGTCGGGTTGGGCTTTTTTTTGGCGCTATCTTTATGTCAGGGACATTGTTACGGACGGAGTAATCATATGAACAGAAATCGCACAACGATACCAGCCGCGCTCTTCGCGCTGCTCCTGCTTGCCGTGGCGGGCGGAATCACCGCGCCGCTTGCCGCGTTTCAGCTTACCCCGATGAAGATTGAGCTGGAGCCACGCGGGAACGGCAGCTCCACCTCCCTGACGGTGGCAAACACCAACCCGGATCCGATTGCGGTGCAGATCCGCACCCTGTCCCGCACCGTGCTGCCCGACGGGTCGGAGCGCACCGACGCGACAGACGGGCTGTTTCGCGTCTACCCCTCGCAGATGATCGTCCAGCCGGGACAGACGCAGGTGGTCCGCCTGCAGTACACCGGCCCCGCCGATGTCGCGGTGCAGGAGGCGTACCGTCTTGAGGCACGACAGCTGCCGATTAACGTCCGGAACCGCGACGCCGAAGGCGGCACCGGCGTCAAGATCGTGTTGCGCTATCTTGCCACGCTGTACGTGGGCCCCTCCGATGCGGCGCCCCAACTGAACGTACGGGTGCGCGACTTTGACGCCGACGCGGGTACCGGTGAGCTGGTGATCGAAAACCGCGGTACCGGGTATGCCGACCTGATCGGCCGCGCCGTTGCGGCGTCGGCACCGGGGCGCAGTGCGGTGCTGTCCCTGGTCGAGTTCGGCGGGGACTACGCGGCGAGTCTGCCGGCAGGGTTTGTCCGGGTGATTCCACTGAATGGGGAGTTGGATTTTGAACCGCGGGAGTTTGAGGTTATCGCCGATTAACACGACGTTGATCTCCTCGACACGCACCACCGTTTGCTCATATGGGCGGCTCCGGCTCAATACGCTCGCACTTGTGCTGGTCGCGTTTGCGGCGCACCTCATCCCGGCACAGGAAAGTGCCGATCTCTTTTCGGAGGTGTTTGGCTCACCTCCGCCGGAGGAGGACGTAACCCTCGACGTGACGGTTAACGGCTTCCCCGCCGCCCAGGTATCGGGAATTACCGACTTTTCCACCGTCCAACTCGAAGGAGTTGAGCTGGTTGCGCTCCTGGAAGAGTGGTTGCGCGCCGAGGAGTTTACCCGGTTGCAGGAGGGCGTTGACCCGGGACCGATCGCCCCGGATGCGCTCGCGCCGTACGGAATTGAAATTACCCCGGATCTGCAACAGCTCGTACTCGATGTACAGGTCCCACCGGAGATGATGCGGGTGATTCCCTTCGATCGGCGGCGTTCGTTTGCCACGGACCCACCGGTGGAACCGGAGACGGTCAGCGGATATCTCAATTTGTCCAGCCGCGTGTTTGCGGCGGAGGAACGGTCGGTGCTCTCAGGCAATCTGGATCCGTCTATCTGGATTGCCGGCAACGTGTTACGCGCCGAAGTCGGACTGCAGCGCCCGTTTGACGGTGAGTACCGCGAGGACGAGGATCCGATCACCCTCGACGCGTATCAGTTGCTCCGGGATTTTCGGTCACAGCAACTGCGCGTCACCCTTGGAACGGTGGCGCCGCAACCGCCGGGGCCGTTTTCCGCACCACAGATGATCGGCGCGGCGGTGGACCGGACGATAACGATGGACCGGGACAACCGCCTGATTGGACAGCGTGGGTATAACTTCACCGTTCCGGAAGACGGGACGTATCGGGTCACCGTCAATGACCAGATAGTTGAGAGCCGGCGGGTGCCGCGCGGCTCCTACCGGCTCGATGATCTGCGGCTTCAGGCGGGGCTGAACCGGCTCGCCGTGGATCCCGGCGGGAGCGAGTTGATCGCGTGGTCACCGCGGCTGGTAACGGCGGGGCGCCACCTGTGGCAGCTGACCGGGGGCGTGTACGAGGAAGAGACGGAGCGGCCGGTTGCCTCCGCCCACTGGTTGTGGGGGCTGCGCGAGGATATCACCGTCGGGTCGATTCTCCAGGGTGATGACCGCGGATTCGCCGTCGGGGCCACCGGGCGGACCGCCACCGTTGCGGGTATAACCGAGGCAACGGTGGGAAGCAGCATTCACCAAACCACGGGGTTCGCCGTGCGAACCGATCACAGTGTGGCGTGACCGCTCTTTCCGCAGGCGCCGTCGGTTTCCGCCGGGGTGGAGTACCGTAACGAGGAGTACCGCGTCATCGACGACGCCGACGAGCTGTCCCCGGCGCGCAGTCGCGTCATCGTCGACGGGTCGGTGAGCTACGGCTTCGCCGACGGACCGCAGTTCTCCCTGTCAACGCGGTGGCGCTCGTTGTACAACGACACCCAGCGCACCTCGCTGACCCTTGCGGGGAATCAGCGCATCGGCGATACCGGCTCGCTCTCGGTCCGGATGGGACCGGAGTGGCAGGACGGCACGATGACCTGGCGCGGCGCGATCTTCCTGCGCGTGTTTCCCGGCAGCGGTCAGGTCGCCACATCGGTGAACTACGATCTCACCGATGGACCGGCGACGGTCAGCGTCTATCCCCAGGGAGGCTCGGGACTGCGCCGCTTTCGCTGGAACGGTCAGGTGCGCGGGTTTGACAACACTGCCGGTTCCGCGGAATCCGTTTCCGCCCGGCTGGGCTACGAGGCGTACCGCTGGGAGGTTGCCGCAACGCCCCGGGCGATCCGGGATGTAGACTCGGGAGAAACCGAGGCGCAATCGACCTTTCAGGGCGCCACAGCGCTGGTCTTCGCCGGACGGAGCGTTTCGATATCGCGACCGGTTCGCAGCAGTTTTGCGATCTTTGTCGCCCGGGACACCGTCGCCGGCAACGAGATCGGTATTCAACCGGTCGGAGACGACTACCGGGCGATCATCGGACGCCTTCCCGGGGTGGTTCCCGATTTACGCAGCTACCGGCCAAATCTGATCAACCTTGACGGAACGGGGCTGCCCGAGGGGCTCTCTCTCGGAGAGACGACCTACCGCTTTGATCCGGTCTACGGCGCGGGGTACCGCATCGTGGTCGGTAGTGAAGCGACGGTGTACGTGACGGGAACTCTGGTTGACCGGCTCAACCGGAACCCGGGTCTTGCGTTTGGTATCGCCACCGCCGCGGACGGTGCGGAGACGCTGTTTTTCTCGGATGAGACGGGATACTTTGAAATTCATGAACTGAAACCGGGGACGTATACGTTGCTGGTGGATGCAGATGGCCGCCGGTACACCACGGAGATCGATATCGCGGCGGACAGTCGCGGCCGTATCGAACTTGGCCCGGTTGTGATCGACGACGAAGGAGCGGAGGAATGAACGGATACGTACGGATGATCGCGATACTGACGTTTGCAGCGGTTGTCGTGTTTCCCGGGGCCGCGCAAAGCGCTCTGGAGATCTCGTCGGTAACCGGGTCGCTCTCGTTACCGTGGGCGTTTGAAACGGTCGGGGTTGAGGACGTGGATGAGACGATGAAACGCGACCTCGATCTCACGCTGCAGCATTCGGGGGCCGCCGTTTCGTATTTCATCACCGTGTCTGCCGGAGATAACGGCCAGTTTGACCCCCGTCTGATGGACAACGGCCGCGGCGGCGGTCCGCGGCGCGGCGAACTGCCCTACCGGATAGAGACGGACGCCGGCGCAATCGCGAAGGACCTGACCGCGGCACTCAATACGGGTAACGTGATATCCGGGACGCTTCCGGCCACCGCCACCCCGCAGACGGTGACCAAGCGGTTTGAAGCGTTTCTCTCGGGGGATACCTTCTCTCTGGAGGACATCTACGCGGACACGGTCACAGTGACGGTGTACGAGGGGGTGTATAGCGACCCGCAGGCGGCGGTTGCGCGCGACAGCGCGACGGTGTCGCTCAGTGCGTCAATTCCGATGGTATATCAGTTGCGCCTGGTATCTCCCGGGGCGGCGGCGCCGGCAAATTACGACGGCGGCTACGATATGTTCCTCGGGGATCTCACCAACGGAGCGGTCGGCCAGGTGGATCTCCTGTATCGGACCAACAGCCGGTACAAACTGGTAGCGACCAGTCTGAACGGTGGGGACCTCGTCTCCGACGACGGTGACCGCATTCCCTACCGCCTGGTATTTGACGGAAAGGATTACACCTTCGGTTCGCCTATGATCAACTCCAACTCGCCGACCGGGGTGGAATATGTCCGGGAGTCCCTCAGTGTGGAAGTTGCCGCAGTCGACGCCCAGGCGATGCCCCCGGGGTATTACCAGGACGTCGTCACCTTCGATATTACCGCGAGATAGGATTTACCGCGGCCACCGGGATCATCTTTTTTTCACACAACGTCATCCCCGCGCGTTTTTCGTAGTAGGCGGCCTCGTTGATAAACACGGGGTAGCGCTCGTCGGCGCCGTCGTAGGGAACCGTGGAACCGTCAAAGCGGAGAAAGAGCGGGTCCCCCCGGCGGAGAACGGTGAAGTCCCGATCCTGTCGCGCGGGATGGACAAAACCGAAGATCTCGCCGGTATTGTTGCGGGGGTAGTCCACCGCCTCGGTGAAGCGGTAGACCTCGATTGACTCGGGAAGATCAAGAGTGCGTCCTCTGTTCCACGCGTCGATCGCGGCAACACAGCTGTTTACGATCTGTTCGGTCCAGATTACCGTCTCGGCGCGGATGACCCCCTGCGGTACCGGTCCCACCTCGATTTCGATCCCGTGGGGGGTTATCTCCGCCAGGTATGGGTAATCTCCGGGGCGGTCCGCCGCCCCGGGGGCTCCGCCGGCGGCCGGCTCCTCAGCTGCGGAGGCGTTCGCCGACGCGGTTTCGACGCGTTCTTCGGCAAGATAACTCAGGATCTTCACGTCCGGCAGTTCCATCACCACCGCCGCCGCGATATACCGGGCGACGAGATCGCTTTCCCGGATAATGATTGTGGGGCCGAGCCGAGCGGTGGTGGTGTGCATGTCGATAATGAGATCGCACGCCGGTTCGGCTGATCCCTTGGGCCCCAGCATACGATTGAGCACCTGGGCGCGCTGCGCCTCGTATCCGCTGGAGTGGGGATTGTGCAGCGTGGCGTTGCCGAAGCTGCGGTTGAGATCAAAGTCGATATAGCGGCGGTTGCGGGCGACTGCATGCGGGTTGGATATGAGGCTGGTGAGCGCAAACGTCTCCGGTTTACGCGCCGGCGGAAGCGTTCCCGGGTCGCCGGGGCCGGCGTACAGGGGGGCGGGCCCGGCGGCGTCGGCAAGCTGCGCCGACTGGGGAGAGATCTCCCGTGCCTCGATCGCCTGTCGACGCTGTACGACGGTAACGCCGCTACGCTCGTTTCCGTGGGTGCCGCCGCACAGGGCAACGTTACGTATTGTGCTCATGGTGCTCTCCTGTCGTTCCGTCTGCGCCCGTTTCAGGCGCCGGCGGTTTCGTACGGGGCCGTTTTCCCAGGGTGCGCGCCAGGATGACTCCCGCCGCCGCAGCTGCTGCATCGAAAAGCCCGTCGGTGACGGAGCTGATGCCCGGCCAGATCCCGACGATCGACCCCACCACCAGCCCCAGAATGACCCAGTATGTCCGCCGATGGAAGCGGTGCAGAAGGACGCTCATCAGTCGGCTGACCAGAAACAGGCCCCCGATCGCCCCGACGACGAGAACCGCCAGGACCGGTAGGTTGCCCTGACGTACCGCCTGCAGAAAGGTGCTGTACATTCCGATGATCAGCAGCACAAATGAACCGCTGATACCGGGGATGATCATCGTTCCGGTGGCGAGAACACCGGCTACCAACAGCGGTACAACTGTGGCCGCCGATACCGCGGTGATCGGGTCGCTGATCGGCGGCTCTCCAAGGAGCGCCTGGGCAAGCAGGATCGCAAACGCCGCGCCCGCAAGAACAAGGTCGCCGACGCGGATCGGCTGGTGCCGGACCTGGTTGAATACGAAGGGCACGCTTCCGGCGATCAGCCCGACGAAGAAAAAGAACGTCTGCTCCGGTGCACGGGTCAGCCCCGTGTCGATCACCCACGCAAATCCGGCGATGCCGAGTACGATTCCGGTAAGGACCGGTAGTAGAAACAGGAGGTGTGAGCGCCAGCGCGATGAAAACAGATCGCCAATACTCGTGACCAGGCGGTCGTAAATGCCGGTGACAACGGCGATCGTGCCGCCGCTGACGCCGGGAACGGTGTTGGCCGCTCCGATCGCCGCACCGCGGGCGGCGTTTGCCAGGAGTGTGGCTGGTGTATGCTTCATATCAGGTTTCATGAGAGCCCCACCGTACACCGAATGCGTCGACCGGGAGAATAGGACTTAACATTACAAAAAAAGTAATAAATGTGGACACGGGTTTTATTCCGCGTTAAAGATCTGATTATCGTGAAGACCGTTGCAAAAAGCCCCGGTGCCGTGTATACTGCTCCCTGTAAACAACACATCCCACACAGGGCAAAATCATGAATCCTACAGACAACCAGTGCCGTGTCGTAAGCCAGAACGGACGAGTCACGTCCGTGCGTGGTGACGTCGCGGATGTCCAGATAGTCCAGACCAGCGCGTGCGCCTCCTGCCATATCAAAGCCGTTTGCGCCGCCGGCGACACCAGCACCAAGACGGTGCGCGTATCCAACCCCGGGAGCCTCGCCCCGGGCATGTCCGTCCGTCTCGATATGGAAGAGCGCTACGGGTGGCTTGGCGTCCTCTTCGCATTTGTTCTGCCGTTAATCGTTGTGGTGGGCACCCTTTTCGGCCTGCGCGGTGTTCTTGGCAGTGAGGAGCTGGCGGGGTTGGCCGGTCTTGCGGCGCTCGCCCCGTACTACGGCGTCCTTTATCTCACCCGCGACTATTTCATCAAGACGATCCGCTTTGACGTGCACCCCCTCTCCCGGGAGGCGGCGGCGCTCACCCCCTATTCAATCCAGGCACTTCACAAGGAAGGTGTACAGTGAGTCAGGTAGTTCTCTTTTCCGTCCTTACCCTCGGCGCGGTCGCCGCGGTGTTTGCGACGATTTTGTACGTCACCGCCCGCAAGTTTCACGTGGAGGAGGATCCGCGCGAAAACGAGGTCGCCGAGATGCTTCCCGGTATCAACTGCGGGGCCTGCGGCTTTCCCGGCTGTGCCGGCATGGCCTCGGCGCTGGTGGATGCCGCCGACAGCGGTGATATTTCCCACCTCAACTGTCCCCCCGGTGGGCAGGATACGATGCAGAAGATCGGCCAGTACTTCGGTCTGGATACCGGAAACGCCAAACCGACGGTGGCGGTCCTGCGCTGTGGCGGAAGCTGCGAGCACGCGCCGGCAAAGTCGTCATACGACGGCCCCAAAAGCTGCGTCATCGCCCACAGCACCTACGCCGGTGAGAGCGGCTGCGCCTTCGGCTGCCTGATGCACGCCGACTGCGAGGTGGCGTGTCCCTTTGATGCGATCTCGATGAACCCCGACACCGGGCTGCCCGAGGTTGACCAGGAAAAATGCACCAGCTGCGGCGCCTGCGTTGAGGCGTGTCCCCGGAACCTCTTTGAGATCCGGCCGGTGGGCCGCCGTGACCGTCGCGTCTGGATTAACTGCCGCAACACGGAACCGGCGGTGGCGGCCAAGAAGAACTGCGCCGTCGCGTGTATCGGCTGCGGTCTGTGCAAAAAGAAGTGTGACGGTATCGTCCAGGCGATTACGATCGAGAACAACCTCGCGTATATAGACCCGGACAAGTGCATCGCCTGCGGACAGTGTGTTCCCGTATGTCCCACCAACGCGATCGCCGCGACGTTCGAACCGCCCAAGCCTAAACCGAAGAAAACCGAGAAGGAGCCGGCGGCCACCTGAGGCACCGGAGCGTCGAGGAGCTGCTATGCAAGGATACAAGACGTTTGAGATAGGCGGGGTTCACCCGCCGGAAAACAAGCTGACCGCCGACCGGGCGATTCAGGACCTGCCCCTTCCGGAACAGGTTGCGATCCCGGTTGCACAGCACATCGGCAAGCCCGCCGAGGTGGTGGTAGAGCGCGGAACCGAAGTGAAAGTGGGGACGCTGCTGGCGAAGGCGAGCGGTTTTATCTCCGCGCCGGTACACTCCAGCGTGTCCGGTAAAGTGAAAAAGATAGACACCGTGGTGGATGCCCAGGGGTATCGCCGGCAGGCGGTTCTGATTACCGTTGCCGAGGACGAATGGGAACCGGCGATCGACACCTCCCCGGACCTGATTGAGGAGATCACCGCCACTGCAGAAGAGATCGTCGCCCGCATCGGTGATGCCGGCGTTGTCGGTGCCGGCGGTGCAACGTTCCCCACGGCGGTGAAATACTCGATCCCCGAGGGGAAGACGGTGGACACGCTGATAATCAACGGCGTGGAGTGCGAACCCTACCTCACCACCGACCATCGGCTGATGCTGGAGCAGGCGGAACAACTGATCGTCGGTACCCGCATCCTGATGCGCGCCCTCGGCGTTGGCCGGGCGTGGATCGGGATAGAGAACAACAAACCCGACGCGATTGAGCATCTCGATACGGTGCTGGCGCAGAAACGTGATGCCGGACTGATCCCTGAGGGGAGTCTGCAGGTGCTTCCGCTCCACGTGAAGTATCCCCAGGGGGGAGAAAAACAGCTCATTCAGGCCGCCACGGGGCGGGAAGTGCCCAGCGGGAAGCTTCCCCTCGACGTGGGCTGCGTGGTGAGCAACGTCAGTACCACCCTGTCGGTGTACCAGGCGGTGCAGAAACAGCGCCCCTTTATCGACCGGATCGTTACCGTTACCGGCAAGGATCTGGTGGCGGCGGGCAACGGCGGCAACTTCCGCGTCCGGATCGGCACCCCGGTGAGCGCCCTCGTTGAGGCGGTCGGCGGCATGCCCGACAACACCGGAAAGGTAGTCATGGGCGGCCCGATGACCGGTAAGTCGATTACCAGTTTTGACGTTCCGATTACCAAGGGCGCCGGTGGGCTCATCTTTATCAGCGCCGAGGAGGCGCGCCGGCAGGAGGTGCATAACTGTATCCGCTGTTCCCGCTGTGTCAGTACCTGCCCCATGGGGCTGGAACCGTATCTCCTCGAAAAACTCTGTCAGAGCGAACGCTGGGAGGACGCCGAACGGGAAGGCGTCATGGACTGCATCGAATGCGGAAGCTGTAATTTCACCTGCCCGTCGAATCGGCCGATTCTGGACTGGCTGCGACTGGGCAAGGCGCAAGTCGGCGCGTTGCGCCGCTCCCGGGCCGCCGCGGCGCGGGCGGGAAAGTAAGCGAGGAACTATGAGTACACAATCAACCGGACAGGGGCTGGTCGTCGCCCTGCCGCCCCACGAGCGGAGCGACGTCTCCGTCGCGCGCATCATGTGGTCCGTCGTTCTGGCGCTGATCCCGACAACCCTGGTCGGCGTCTGGTTTTACGGACTGCGCGGCCTGGTGGTGACCCTGGTGGCCGTCGGCGCGAGTGTCGCAACCGAGCACTTTGTGGCGCGCTACATGTTCAAAAAGGAGACCAGCTCCGTCGGCGACGGCTCAGCGGTGGTCACGGGGATGCTGCTGGCGTTTAACGTGCCGGCAAGTATTCCGCTGTGGCAGATCGTGGTTGGGGCGATCGTGGCGATCGGCGTCGCCAAGATGGCATTTGGCGGGATCGGAAACAACCCGTTCAACCCCGCCCTGGTGGGACGCGCGTTTATGCTGGTGAGCTTTCCGGTGGACATGACCACCTGGCCCGTTCCCGGAGCCCAGGGGTTTACCGCCTGGAATCTGGATGCGGTCACTGCGGCGACCCCGCTGGGGCTGGTGAAAGAGGCCGGCGCCGGCGGCCTGGGTGCGATCGCCGACCAGTTGCCCTCCTACGGGGCGCTCTTTCTGGGCAACATCGGTGGGTGTATCGGTGAGGCAAGCGCGCTGGCGGTGATTATCGGCGGCGTGTACCTGATCTGGAAAGGGTTTATTCCCTGGATGGTGCCGCTGGTCTATCTTGCGGGGCTTGCCCTGGTCACCGGCATCGCCTGGGCGATCGATCCGGGTACCTATATTGACCCGCTGTACCACATCCTTGCCGGCGGCGCGATGCTTGGTGCGTGGTTTATGGTGACCGATATGACCACCAGCCCGATGGCGTTGCGCGGGCGGATTATCTTTGCCGCCTCCGCGGGTGTGCTGGCCGGTATTATCCGTCTGTTCGGCGGATTCCCCGAAGGGGTGAGCTACTCGATCCTGATCATGAACGCCCTGGTTCCCGTGATCGACCGCCATATCAAACCGCGGAAGTTCGGTTACGGTACCGCGAAAGGTGGTGCACGATGAAAAAACTTGAGTCTACGCTTCCCAATATGCTGGGGGTGCTGACGGTGATCGCCTTGATCTCCGCCTCGGCGCTGGGGTTTACCTACAACCAGACCAAGCCGATTCTGGTGGAGCAGGCGCGGCAAAAGCAGATTCAGGCGGTGCAGGATGTACTGCCCGGCGATTTTGACAACGAGCCCACTGAAGAGGCTGTTACCGTTGACGGTTATGAAAACGTTGAGATCTATCCCGCGCGGCAGGGCGGCTCGCTGATTGGAAGCGCCGTACGCAGCGTCACCCGCGAAGGCTACGGCGGGACGATCACTGTCATGGTGGGTTTTGACCCCGACGGGACGATTACCGGTACAACTGTGCTGTCCCACACGGAAACGCCGGGGCTGGGTGCCAAACTGACGGAAGAGTCGTTCCGGAGCCAATTTGACGGGATGACCGTCGGCGACGGGCTGATGGTGGAAAAAGACGGCGGCGAGGTGGACGCGATCACCGCGGCAACGATCAGTTCGCGGGCGTTTTGCGCCGCCGTTAACAATGCGTGGAGAGCTGTACAGGCAGTGGGAGGCAACTCGTGAGTGATATCAGTCTCAAAAAGGAATTCCTGAAGGGGTTTTTCAAGGAAAATCCGGTGTTTGTCCTGCTCCTCGGTATGTGTCCGACCCTGGGCGTGACCTCCAGTGCGATAAACGGACTGGGTATGGGCCTGGCAACCCTGGCGGTGCTCTTCGGGAGCAACGTGGTCGTCGCCCTGGTCAAAAACCTCATACCGGAAAAGGTTCGGATTCCCGCCTTTATCGTGATCATCGCGAGCTTTGTCACGATTATCGACCTGACGATGGCCGCCTACGTTCCGGCGCTGCACGAGCAGCTCGGCCTGTTTATTCCGCTGATCGTCGTGAACTGCATTATCCTTGGCCGCGCCGAGGCGTTCGCCAGCAAGAACACGGTGTTTACCTCGGCGGTTGACGGACTTGGTATGGGCCTCGGCTTTGCCTTTGCGCTGACGCTTCTGGGAGGGGTGCGGGAAATTCTCGGCGCCGGGGCGATCTTTGGTGCGTCCCTGCCGTGGCTGTCGGACAACCCGATACTGGTGTTTATCATGCCCCCCGGCGCGTTTATCGCCCTCGGCTTTTTGATCGCCGCGGTGAATACGTTGCGTGAAAAAGCAGAGACCGCCGCAGCGGCGCGTAAATCGGCGCGGGCCGAGAGTGCGACTCCCGCAGCCACCGGTACCGCCGGAGCGGGCGCGTAAGGCGCCGGAAAGGAGACAGAGTATATGGAATTTCTGGTAATTATCATCAGCGCCATTCTGGTCAACAACATCGTTCTCTCCCAGTTTCTTGGAATCTGCCCGTTTCTTGGTGTCAGCAGCCGTCTGTCCACCGCGGTGGGTATGGGAATGGCGGTTATCTTTGTGATGACGATGGCGACGATCGCGACCCACCTTATTCAGAACCTGATTCTGGTGCCCCTGGGGCTGACCTTTCTGCAGACCGTGGCGTTTATTCTGGTGATCGCCTCGCTGGTGCAGCTGGTGGAGATCGTGCTTAAGAAAGTCAGCCCCGCCCTGTACCAGGCGCTGGGGGTGTTCCTTCCGCTGATCACCACCAACTGTGCAATTCTCGGTGTCGCGATTCTGGTCGTGCAACGCCAGTACACGTTGGGCGAAGGCGTGGTATTTGCGATCGGCAGCAGCATCGGATTCATGCTGGCGCTGTACATCTTTGCGGGTATTCGCGAGAAGATGGCGCTCATTGATGTACCGAAAGCGATGAAAGGTGCGCCGATCTCGCTGGTTACCGCCGGCCTTCTGGCGCTGGCGTTCGGCGGGTTTGCCGGTCTGGTCTGAAGACCGATCTACCTGTCCCCACGCATCTCTGCGGGCAAATTTCGCACACTCGTACTATACTGAGGGATACGGAGGACAGACATATGCGGTGTGAAACGGAAACCGGCGCGGTGCGGGAGGTGACCTCCTCGGCCGAGCTTGATGCGGTGTTTGGCGACATGGGGCCCGATGGCCATATCATCCTGGGTGACGGCTCAAATTTTGTACAGGTAGCCTGGGATGGTGAGAGTGCACTCGTGCAGTACCGCGAGGGTGATGTGATGCACCAGGCGATCGATCCGGTATCGCTTCCGGCGGCGCAACAGATGCTGCAGGGATACGTCCACGGCGACGTGGCGTGGAAATCTGCTGCTCAGTGGGAAGTGCTCCACGAGGACGCCGACGGCGACTCGATCGAACAGGGGCGCAGTCGCTTTGCGGGCCTGCGCAACGGTCTCTCCGGTCGTGGTGGGGCTGCAACCACCGACGAACGGTCGGGAAGGACGCGCGGTGGAAACGGCGTCGGCGACATGCTTGCCAATGAGGCGGTACGCGCCGCCAGGCGGGGAGCCGGACGACTCGTCCGCCGCGGTATTCGACGCTTTCTCGGGTAGTATGCGCTTCGAGGTTCGACGAAACGCCAATCGGGTTCAGACAATACTGGTTGTGGCGGCGGCGTTTGCGGTGTTTTCCGTCCTGGCGTTTGTGCTGGGCGGACAGACAACCGGAACGACGTTGCTTGTCGCCTCGGGAGTGATTCTGGTCTTTTTTTCCCTGGAGCAGGGCAAGGCGGGATGGTACTACGAGATTGGCGACTCGGCCCTCACCGTCCGGCGCACGTTCAAGAAGTACACGATACCGGCGGCAACGCTGGAAAAAGCGCGCACGATCGGCTGGTCGGGTATCCGTGAGCGGGTGGAACGGTACCGCACCGGTTCGGTCGCCGGCGGCAACCGACAGGTGGCGTTGGGCCGGCTCATCGGCTTCAGTGCCGTCTCCATTCCGGTAAAGGGCCCGCAACCGAAGGGACGGGACACGTTTGTCCTGCTCCACCGAACCGACGGACGGGAGCATATCCTGAGTCCCGCTGATCCGAATGCGTTCTTGAAGGAGTGCCAGCGGTTGATCGCCCGGGGGAGTTCCGGGGGCGCAACCTCACAGTAGCGGGCAATTCTGATCGAGACGGGTCGGGGTTGAACGGGTATCAGACCGACCGCAGCAGATCCAGCAACTCCGAATGAATTCCCGGGCTGCAGCACACGGCGGTACCGCTGTCCACGCCCAGCGGCGTCCCCTCTGTAGTGGAGACCGTTGCTCCCGCCTCGGTGGCGATAAGCGCCGGCGGCAGAAAATCCCACGGGCTGAGCTGGTACTCAAAAAACGCATCGTAGCGCCCCGCCGCCTGCCAGCAGATATCGAGAACCGCGCTGCCGGTGCGGCGGATGCCGTGAATACCCGTTCGGAAGAGGGCGTTGATCGCAGCGAGGGTCCGCTCCATAATCGCGCCACGATCGTAGTAGAACCCGGTACAGACGAGCGCCTCGCCGAGGGAAGTGGGTGACGACACGTGAATCGGGTGTCCGTTCAGCGCCGCACCGCCGCCGCGCGTCGCCGTGAATAACTCGTCCCGTTGCGGGTCGTAACACGCCGCGGCGATCACCTCGCCGTGGTGGGCGTATCCCACCGAAACGCCGAAGTGGGGCATGCCGTGAATGTAATTGGAAGTTCCGTCGATGGGATCTACGATCCAGAGGTGTTCCGCCGCAGTCTCCTGGCCGGCGATGTTTTCTTCTCCCAGGAACGCGTCACCGGGGTACCGGGCGGCGATAAGTTCGGTGATCGCCGTTTCGGCGGCGCGGTCTATCTCGCTGACCGGGTTCCATTCTCCCTGGCCCACCCCGCCATTTTTCTGGGTGACCCGGCCCGGGTCAACGTGGAGGAAATTACTGTTGACTATCTCGCCGCCACGCCGTACTGCGGCCACCGCATCGGCGAGGAGGCGTTCCGGCGTGCGCGCATCAGGCGTGGTGCCGGACATGAGTTACGACTGACCGACAAGCGCCTGGATGTACTGAAGGCGCTCAAACGTCTCCGGTTTGTCACTTCGTTTCTGGCTGAGTCGCCCGCGGAACGCGTCGATCGTCTGGAAGTTCTGTCCGTCCATCCACGCTTCCAGCTCGCGTTGCATCACCCCGAGGTGTTCGTAGCCGTTTTTGTACACGGTTGAGCACACCTGCACAACCTGCGCACCGGCGAGGAGCACCTTGACCGCATCATCGCCCTGGTGAACGCCACTGGACGCGGCCAGTTCCGCCTCGGTTTTTCCGTACATCATCGTGATCCAGCGCAACGGCAGGGCGAGGTCGTCACGACTGCTCATCGGCGAGCCGCTCTTGAGGCGCAGATTGGTCGTATCGATATCAAGCTGATAAAACCGGTTGAACAGGACGACCGCCCGGGCGCCGGCCCATTTGAGGGCGTCCACCACCGCGGGAATTGAGGTGAAATGGAATCCGATCTTAACCGCCACCGGTACGGAGACGAGCTTGCAGACCGATTCCACCGTCTTGATGTAAAAGTCGAGGATCGCCGCTTCGCTGTCCTTGTAATCGTAGGGCATGAGAGAGATGTTGAGCTCGATCGCGTCCGCTCCGGCCGCTTCAAGACGGGGTACGTGCTGTTCCCACCAGTTGCGTGTTACCGCGTTGACGCTGGCGATAACGGGAATTGACACCGCCGCAGAGGCGTCCTTGATGAGCGTTGTGTACCGTTTGATGCCTGCACCGGTCTGAATTTCGCGAATGTAGTCGACCGCCTCGGTGTGGTCGGTCCCCTCGCCGCTGGCGTCGATCTCCGCCTGGATCTCTTCCTCAAAAAGAGATTTGAGTACCACCGCTCCCGCACCGGCGTCGGCGCATTTTTTTACCTTGTCCGCATTATCGGTGAGGCTTGAGCTGGAGACGATGAACGGGTTGTCCAGAGTGAGTCCCATATACTGTACACGTGTATCTGCCATTGAAAGCTATGGTAGTCGGGATCGGGAGCGCTGTCAATTCGGCGAGGGGCTTGGCGCGGCTCATTATTATGGTTATACTATATAGAGAATTCATTGACGGCGACAGACGGGGATCCACCATTCGGGCTCGCCGCGAAGCGAATGATATACACGAAATATACAGGAGCGTAACGTATGTCCAACGATACTACAGAACAGGATGTTGAGCAGGTTGTCATTGTCGGATCCGGACCGGCGGGACACACCGCCGCGGTGTACGCCGCCCGGGCGGATCTGAACCCGCTGATGTTTGAGGGGTTTATGGCCGGGGGCGTCGCCGCGGGTGGCCAGTTGACGACCACCACGGAAGTGGAAAACTACCCGGGATTTCCCGAAGGCATTCTGGGGCCCGAACTGATGGACGATATGCGCAAGCAGAGTGTCCGCCTGGGAACACGGATCAAGACCGCCACGGTGGACTCGATCGATATGTCCGCGCAGCCGTTCCGGATCGTCTCCGGCAGAAAAGAGGTGCTGGCCCATTCGGTGATTATCGCCACCGGCGCAACCGCTCAACGCCTGGGTCTGCCCGGTGAGGAGGACTACTGGCAGCGCGGCATGAGCGCGTGCGCGGTCTGCGACGGCGCGTTACCGATCTTTCGGGAGAAGCCGCTGGTGGTGATCGGCGGTGGCGACTCCGCCTGCGAAGAGGCGAGCTACCTTGCCAAGTTCGGCAGCAAGGTGACGATGCTGGTCCGCCGTGACGAGCTGCGCGCCTCCAAGGCGATGCAGAAACGCGTCTTTGAAAACGAAAAGATCGAGATTCTGTGGAACCATAACGCCACCGAAGTGCGGGGCGACGGAAAGCTCCTGAACGAGGTGCAGGTGCGGAACAACAAGACCGGCGAAGAGCAGACGATTCCCGCCGGCGGGCTGTTTTACGCGATCGGCCACAAGCCGAACACGGAGTTCCTTGCCGGGCAGGTGGAGATGGACGAGACGGGGTATGTCATCACCCATGGTAAGTCCACCGCGACCAATGTGCCCGGTGTGTTTGCGGCGGGGGACGTGCAGGACAAGACCTACCGTCAGGCGGTCACCGCGGCCGGTTCCGGGTGCATGGCGGCGCTTGAGGCGGAAAAGTACCTCGCCGAGCGGGAGTAAACCCGCGGGCGCGCCCGCTTAGAGATACCGCCGGGGCTCCTCGTCGATCACCCCGGCGGTGAGCTCGATATGCGGCTTGGCGGGGCTCATGTTGAGTTTCGGAAACAGAACCTCCTCCACCTGAAAAAAGCCGACCGATTGGGACATTTCGACCTCGATGCGGATCGGCTTTTCCTCGCCCTTGCCGATCGTGATCCGCTCCACCGCTGACGATGAGTATTTGTGAATATCTCCCACCCGCGCCTCCGCGTTGATGAGCAGCGGTATCCGCGCGCGGCCCTTTTCCATGTCGCACCCGTCGGCGACGAGAATCAGCCCCGCCTCGAGGGAATGTATCTTGATCATCGCCATGTGTCCGACGAT
>JAQIBO010000035.1 GCA_027859055.1 Spirochaeta sp. | reverse complement strand
CCGTGGGTATTCCCTGCGCAACTAACGCCCCCGCCTGCCGGAGGAGACGCGTTCCGTCGTAAACCATCGTTGTCTCCTCGCGCACCGCGAGGGGGCTCGCAATCGAACGCAGGTCGCGGATCGTGTTTTCCGTGATGAGCACCTCGCCCCGGTATTCCCGGGGGACGGAGCCCGCGCTGCCTGCGGAACGTGACGCAGCAAGGGACACGCGCGTCTCCCGTTGCAAGTGCCCCGCGTACCGACCGCCCCGACGAACCGAGTAGTTGGACCGTTCCACGATCACCAGGCGTTCCCCCGGGTGTAACAGAGGGACAGACCCATCCGACGGCACGGGAGTTTGCGCCGGAACGGTCAGGACGGCGAAGAAAAAGAGGATGCATCCGATGAAGGCGGGGAGCGGAATCCCCTTGTCAGCCAGACGGGAGAAATACATGGGAGAAGTGTACCGCAGCACCGGGGGCGTTACCTACCCTGTCGCTGGTCCGGGCACCTGTCGGGTAGATCTTACCGTGAGCATCGGCCCGCCGGTGTTCGGTGGTTATCTATGAATTTCTATCTGTAAATTGGGAACCCCGGCACCGGATTGAGTGGCAATGGCCGAGTGTTTTTGCGTTTGTCGGGTAAACTCTTTCGGCAATCTTTACAGGCTATTCGTAGTGGGTCCACATGCGGAGCACTTTCACGATTCGTTCTTCCTGGAGAACCTGGTATACCAGTCGATGCTGGATATTTATTCGTCGCGAGTAGGCACCGGACAAATTACCGATTAGTTCTTCGTACCGTGGAGGAGTTTGAAACGGATCCCGTGCAATTATCTCCAGCAGATCTTCGGCGTTCGATTTAAGACCGGTTTCTTTGATACGTTTTGCGTCTTTCTGTGCCTGTTTCGTGTATAGAACCCGATACGAACTCACCAATCCAATTCCGATTCAAGGTTCTCTACAGGTTCAGCCATCCCATCTTGAATTGACGAAACCATTCCTGGGATGGCGTTCAGATAGATCGTTTCTTGTATCGCTCGCCAGTCGTCTCCCGATACCAAAACGGCGTCTCCAGATTTACCGGAAATCACAACAGGTTCGTGATTGTCGTTTACGTCTTGAATGAGTCGGTACAGATTCTGTCTGGCCTTTGTCGCATTCATTGATCCCATCGATTACTCCCAAACAAAAAACGTACGCTTTTACGTACCGGAAGTCAATAGGAAGCGGCTGATTCTTCCTTGTTACACACTGCTTACCAGGCACAGACGCCCTGATTGGCGCTGGCGGCAACGACTCACCTTCCGGCGGAAATTGCCCCGGACCAGTAATGATAGATCTTTAGCCGTTCGCAAAGGCTTCGCCCTGTTTGGTCGTACCCGGCCGGTAACAGTAACCGCCCGGGTCGTTGCGGTCTCGCGCTCGGCATCGGGAATCAACGTTGGAGACGCGATCACGATCAGATTCGAACACTTCAACCCGCGACGCGGATGGGCCGGTCCGCGACCAATCCCGATTCTTCAGGCGGGCACGCGTTACCCGGCATATCTCGCTTGGAATGCAACGGAGGCGACGTTCCGCCCGGCGGCGATGGGGGCCAGTTTTGAGCATCCAAAATCCGATTAACGAACAGGGATTACCCTGCTCGGCGCGCCGCTTGGCAACACGAGCCCCAAGACTCACCATGCGTTAGTCGTGAATATCTCGCATTGGGGGTCACACAGAAGCGTTCTTCCGCGAGATCTCAGAGTTTCAAGTACCTGTGGAAGCCGGTGCGGTTCATTTGCTGAAGGTTCTTAAACCGGCGCCGAAACATCACAAATCGAGTTGACGTTCCGCGTTCACAAACGGTTCCAACACTCGTTCGAGTACACCGTGAATGTGGGAGATCGCAACGCCGTAATTGGTGATCGGGGCTTCGATAGATCGAGCCTCGCCGAGGCGAGCGTGCATCTGTGATCGTGTGATGGTACAGGCTCCACAATGAATTACGAGTTCGTACTGGTCGATTTGTTCCGGAAACGGGCCACCGACGACATCGATTGCCAGATCTTTCCCGGTGTACTGCCTGAGCCATCGTGGAATCTTCACCCTCGCGATATCGTCGCAGTGCGCGTGATGACTGCACGTCTCGGTAATAAGGACACGGCTCCCGTGTCTAAGAGAATCGATCATACGGGCATTCTTCACGAACAAGTCCAAGTCTCCCTTGAAGCGGGAGAAAAGGATCGAGAATGTGGTAAGCGGAACGCTGTCAGGAATCGCTCCGGCAGCTTTCAACACGACCTGGGAATCCGTAATCACGAGATCCGGCGGTCGGGTCAGCTGCTCCAACGCCCAACTGACCTCCCGTTCCTTGACCACGACGGTCATCGCATCACCGTCAAGCGCCTCCCGAATCGTCTGTACTTGCGGCATGATCAGGCGACCAGCGGGTGCCTCCAAATCGATCGGTACGATCATCATAATCACGCGGAACGGGCGCACGAGATCATCGAGAAGCGTCTTTTGCGTTTCTCGGGCACCAGAGAGTTTCTCAATCAGCGTCAATTTGAGTTCGTCGATCCCAATCCCGGAGACCGACGAAACGCGGAACCGGTTTTCCGGTGGATCGGTTACCGAGAAACTTGACTCATCGCTTGCTGGTACGTCAGCGTGCGTCTCCACAACGAGGACCGGTTTTTTCGATTCTCGAAGACGACCAAGCTCGGCGTCGTCATCGTCACTCCACGTGTCTGGTTTTGTAACGTAGAGGAGGATATCTGCGCCGGCAACGGCGCGGCGTGTCTTTTTTGTACGCGCAGCGCCTAACGCACCATCGTCGTCGATTCCTGCGGTGTCGACGTAGACGACCGGTCCGAATGGAACGAGTTCACTGGCCCGGGAGACCGGATCTGTGGTCGTTCCTGCGGTTGGGGATACAATCGCGATGTCGTGGCCGGATATCGCGTTGAGAAGCAGCGATTTACCGGCATTGCACTTACCGACCAACACGATATGCGGCCGAAGGCCGCGGGGGGTGCTCTGACTGGTGCTCAACGGTGGTCCTCCGGGTGGTCGGATAGATGGGCGATGTGCTCCCGCAACGCAGTAGTGATGCGACTACCGATCTCCGCGTATAACGATTCGTTATATCCCAATGAGACCAGATTCCGTGGATGAAATAGTTCCTCGGCCTCTTCGCGTTCGACGATCCCTCTGTCCACAAGGTAGCGGTCCAGGGTCAGGCTCTGTCCCCGGGCGGCGTCGACAAGGAGATTGACTTCCCGGTAGGTAATCAACGGGAGGAGTGCGACCGCGGTGGAATATCCGTCTCGCAAACCGCGTTCGCAGCGGCTGCGGTCCGGTTCAACTCGCTCGATGTAACCACGTAAGGATGACACCGCGCGACGAAGCATGACGAGACTCTCATCCACCGCATGAGCGATTCCCGGGAAGAAGGCGTTCAGTTCCATTTCACCTTGCGAGGCAAACCGCGAGATCAAATCGATGTTGGAAAGAACGCGCTCTGAGATTTGAATAATCGCCTCCGGTACGACCGGATTGACTTTACCGGCCATGATAGACGAGCCCTCGATGAGGGACGGAATCTTCAGTTCACCGATCGCGGTATGCGGACCCGAACTTAAAAGGCGGATATCGGAAGCGATCCGTCTCAGACTGACTGCAAGCGTCCGGCCAACGTCCATCGCCTCAACTACCTGATCGTAATTGCTCGTCGCTTCGCCGAGGTGTTCCGCTCGACAGACCGGGTGATCGACGATCCGTTGCAGCTCCTGAACAACGGTCAGCACGTACGACCTCGGCGCGCCCGCGCCCGTCCCGATGGCGGTTCCACCCAGGTTTACCTCCCGTATCCGTTCTCGTGCTTTGAAGCACCGCCAACGGTCCCTACCTATGGCGTGTGACCACGTTGCGTATTGGCGACCCATTGTTGTGACCAGCGCTTCGCGAAGCTGTGTTCGAGCCGGCTTGAGTACGTCTTCGTACTCCTCTTCGCCGCTCTGCAATGCGTTTTGAAGAGCCTCGGTTTCGTGCTCCAGCTCCACCAGGTGGTCGTGCATCATCAATCGGAGAGCGGTGGGCATTACGTCATTTGTGGACTGGTGGGCGTTGGCATGATCCAACGCGTCGACGGTAACGCCGTCTTCGCCCGCAGTTGCAGAGGCGGTGGACGCAAGCCACTCGTTCACCGCCATATTGGTCGATGTACCCGCCCCGCCCTGGTACGCATCGATAGGAAACGCCCGCGCGATCGCTTCATCGTCTTTGGCGCGTAACTCTTTGCACGCGAGGACCAGATGTTCGGTCTCAACCGGCCCCAAATAACCCAGGCGTCCGTTGCAACGGGCAGCTGCTTCTTTGACAGTTGCAACCGCACGTATCAATCGCGGCGATACGGTATACGGAGAAATGGAGTATAGCGTCGCGGCTACTGCGGTATGCGAGTTCTCCTTCATTCAGTTGCCCCTGGATGTATCGGACGGTGCATCGCCGACTTGATCGATACTCCCGGCAACGCACCAAGCTTCCCGGTAAGCGAACCGATCCGGTCGGTTGAAGCGTGAACGATCAGCGTAACGATCGAAAGTGAGCCGTCGTCGAGATTCGGCAAGCCCAGGCGCCCCACGATGCAGTCGGCGTGGGCCGATAGGATCTGATTGATCCGCGCACCAAAACGGTCTCGATCTTCGATGATGATTCCGACAAAACCATATCTGATTTCAGGTGAAGGCATTATCGATGTATCCTTTTCGCATGTGGCGCGTCGCCCCAGCGGTCCTTCACGATCGGCCGACCGGCCCTCGCGGCACGCAGTGGTGTACACGCTCCACAGGCGGTACTGTCCTCGTCGACACAGGGTTTTCCATCGTACAATTGGTAACGGCTGCGATAATCGAGCGGAGTTACGATCGGCATCATTACATTCGCGCCGCTGGTTAGCCCTGCTTCCCTTCCCGCCGGTGATAGCGCCTGTAACGCCGTTGTAGCGGCGATATTGACGTCTTTCAGAACGATTCTCGTCGCCGCGATCATCCGCAACGAAAGGCGGAGGCGTTCACTCACAGAACGCACCGGTTCGCATTTCAAATGATCAGGCGCATATTCCGAGGGAATGTACGGTCCCATCCCGATCATGTCCGCCCCGACGGAACGGAAAAAGAGTACGTCGTTCGCGAGGTGGTCTTCAGATTGTCCGGGAAACCCGATCATCACGCCGGTACCCAGTTGGTATCCGATACTCTTGATCGTGTGCAACGCGGAAACCCGATCGTCCCACCGTTGATTCGATGGATGAAGCCGGTTATACAGGACCGGGTCACTTGTTTCTATCCGGAGAAGGTATCGGTGCGAGCCCGCTTCGAAGAACCGTTCATACGTCTCCTTCGTTTGCTCGCCGACGCACAGGGTGATACCCAGACCGTCGCGAAGCACGCTAGTCCGCGTCTCGCGTTTAATACAGCGCAACAGCGCCTCAACGCGTTCAATGAATCCGGGATCGCGACGCTCCCCCGATTGTAGCGTCATCGAACCGAACCCCTGGTCCCGGCAAAAGCGAGCGGTTTGAAGGATCTCTTCGTCGGTGAGGTCAAACCGTCGCACCGGCGCCGCACGACGTATGCCACAGTACCAACAACCGCACCGGCACCGATTAGAGAACTCGACGAGACCGCGAAGACTTACTTCCGGTCCGATGAAACGTTTGAGCACGTCCCTCGAGCGGAGAAACAAGGCGCTATCCCCCCCGGGGTACTGACCTCGCAACCAACACGAGAGGTCCCCGACCTCCGGAACGCGTAACCGGACTTCAGGCTCTGGATCACCAGCCGCAACTGCCATGAGGTGTTCTCCTGTCAAAATCGAAAGGGTTCCGGATCGGTCAGGCTATTGCCCTCGGAAACGGTAACATCCAGTGCCTCGGTTCCGATCTCTACAACGCGGCGCACCGCGGCGCAACGGAAACCTTAGCTTTTCAGCATTTAATCAAATTTCAACGGACAAGTCAATAAAAAAATATCGATTTGGATCGATGGCTTGCAGAGCTCAGAAGCGTCGCCGCTGATCGGCCTCACACCCCCGAAGGGCCCGACTTCAACCAAGCGTTGCGAAGGTTTCCGCCACCATTTCTCCAAACGCGTGGTCGGTAGGTGTTCTCGGACGAGGTAACCCGACCGACCGATCACTGATGATCCTCCCGTCACTCATCGTGAGAATCCGATCCGAGAGCAGCACAGCTTCGGGGACATCGTGAGTGACGAGCACAACCGTGGGTGATGTCTCACTCCACAGACGAAGCAATTCCGTCTGGAGCGCGCGACGGTTGATCGCATCCAAGGCGCTGAATGGCTCATCCAGCAGCCACAGCTTCTGCCGTCGGCACAGAGCGCGAGCGAGATTTATCCGTTGCGCCATTCCTCCCGAAAGCGCTCGCGGATACGCTGATCTCCAGGAAAACATCCCGACAGAGGACAGCGCGCTGCTCACTCGTTCCCGCGCCTCATTCCGGGGCAGACGCTCTCGCCGAAGGGCCAGGAGAAGATTCGTTTCCACGTTGAGCCACGGAAGCAGACGTGCGTCCTGAAATACAAGCGCTGCGGTATGACGCATGATCCCGATTGGACCCTCGTCCGAGTGCAGGATACCGGAGGTCGGCTCAATAAGACCTGCCATGAGTCGCAGCAAGGTCGTCTTTCCGCAGCCGCTCAGGCCGACGATCGTGGTGAAGCTCCCGGGTTGAACAGCGACCGACACGTCCGAGACAGCGGCTACCGTCGCGTCCGCGCTCCTGAACTCCCGGGAAACGCGGCGAAGTTCGATTGTCCTCATTGCTCCTCCACCGCAGTTGCCCAGGGGAACGAGCGCGTGGTTAAACGGTCCAAGATCGCATCAAAGGTGAGTCCCGTAATACCTATAGCCAGAATGCCGACGAACACTCGATCAATGCGCGCCATCTCTTGAGAGTCTACAATGAGATATCCCAATCCCGAGGCAGCCGCAAAGATCTCCGCACCAATCAGCGCGCGCCACGCATACCCGAAGCCGATGCGTAACCCGGAAACGATCTGGGGTAGCGCGCCGGGGAGTAACACAAAGCGGTGAAATTCATACCAGTTGAGTTCCAGCGAGCGCGATAGCTCCCGCCAGCGGCCCTCTACGCGATGCAGCCCGTCGTGGGCGTTGACAAATACGGGAAAGAAGCTTGCGAGGACGATGATTGCCACCTTGGACGCTTCGCCGATACCAAGCCACAGGATCAGTATAGGAATCAGTGCCAGCGGTGGTGTCACTCGCAGAAACGATAACGGAATCGACAACCGATCGAACCATCGAGGACTGTGGTGAAGGAAGAGCGCCAGTGGAATGGCGCCAAGTACAGTAAGACTGTATCCGACAAACACCCGGCCCAGACTGACCGCCAGGTGCCGCTGGAGAGTACCCGCAGAAATAAGCTGAAGCGCATCCTCAAGTACCGTGCCAGGAGACGGAATCAGATACGAATTCACGAGTTCTAAATGGGAGACTATTGCCCAGACGAGCACAATCAACGTCGGCACCCAGGAGCGCCGAACGGCCAACGTGGTAGCGCCTGAGAGGCGCGCCGCAAAAGAACGCGCTTTGGAATAAGAAGCTGGCATCAATTGCAATGGGGCCCAACGCCCAAGGAGACAAACAGTTCGTCATCCGAACAGGTAAGAATTTCCTGCACTTTACCGGTCTTAAAGCTTCGATACGCGGCATCTTCCGTCTGATCAAGGTCGCGCCCGTCATACCGCAGCACCATATCGCGGAACGTATTGTCCATCACGTTCGGCGAGACCATATACGCGGACCTGACCGTTCCCAGACCGATCTCGAAGTAGAAGCGACCGATCGGTGCTGCGGGAGCACTGCCCGGTCCAGCTGTTGGATCGATAACAAACCGATCCGGGTGCCGCGTTGCAAGCCGAGTAATCAGTTCAACCGCTTCACGGATACCGGTACCGGGAAAAGCCACCAGAACGGACAGTTCATCCCTGTCTGGAGGCGCGTCGGGGCAAAGCCCACGAAATGCGCGGGCAAACAGTCGCGTCATGAGCGCGGCAGCAATGATGTTGCGATAGCCCAAATAGGCAAAAACGCTTTCCCAGCTGAATTCGACGACCATTTGGCCGTCAAGTAGACGAACGGTTTCCATCAGCCAACCTTATTCTACCGCCTCGGGCAAAACAAAAGAATCTGGATCAACCGATTCGTCAATTAACCCCTGACTCAGGAGGAATGACACATCATCGCGAATCGACTCCACGTCATCCTGCTGAAGCGTCATGGTGAAATCAGCCCAGCCGTAGAGTGTGCGGGCATCTTCAATCGTAATACCATGTTCCTCTACCCCGATTGCCAGCGCCTCCTCGAGGTTCTCCTCGATATAACGCATCGCATCGTTTTGCACCTCGACATATCGACCAACAAGATCTCCGTTGCGCTCGTAGAAGGCCGGGCGGACTCCAACGACCAACTTCGGTATCGCGTTGCCTTCAGCGGTTGCAATCACTCGACCTCCGGCCTCGGTTGTTCGGATGATCAGACTTGCCGCAAGCAGAGCTGCGTCAATTTCACCAGACAGAAGCGCAGTTCGGGCGTCCGGCAGCCCCATCGAGAAGAATTCAACGTCACCTTCGCTCATTCCGGCGTTGTCGAGGGCCGCCACCAGGATCTGGTGCAGGACGGTACCCTTTGGTCCGGCTACCCGCTTGCCGGCAAGCTCCTCAACCGACGCTGGGCCAGACTCCATGGTAACGATCCCGAACGTCTGCTCTGGACGACTGAATGCTGCCGGAATGAGAACCTCATTTCCTGCAGCATTAGCAAGCACAACAGAGGTACTGTTGATCACTGAAGCAATATCCAGCGAACCCGCCGCAATTGCTTCAGCCTGCCGCGCACCGGATGTGATCTCATGCCACACGATCTCAATCCCGTCATCAGCAAATTCTTCCTCCAGTAGCTCAAGGTTACGCATAACCATAATCGGGAGATTGAAGGGTGATTTCACGTACGAGATATTGATCTCGTCGGGCGTGTCTCGTTCAGCCTGAGCGGCAGACACGAAAAGTATCATCGCCAGAGCGACGAACACGAAGGTAAGAATAGATATGGTATACCGATGTTTCACGGATGACTCCTTTTGAAAGGGTGATTTGATCACTTTGATACTCGTTGTTAGCAATTTTCAACTAAGTTTGTCAAGACTAATTCTGATTTCCTGAACGACAGCTGAAAGATCTATCGCGCAATGATTTAGATGATAAAATCCCGCATGGCTGATCTGTGCTTCCGTGCAAGCGGTTTCTTCCATCTGTCCCACGTAATGACACCGGCGATTCCAGCCGAACCCGTTGTCCCGCGTGACCACCGTCACCGACCCCGCTCCCCGACTTACACCAGATTTACACCACTTTGCCACAAACAATATGACTGGAACGCCCCGGCTTTCGCGAACACCTGAAAGTTTGAGAGAACGATGTCAAGATCGCAGGATAAAAGTCTCATCGGAATGCATTTCGGAAAAAACCCGCATACCGAAAATGCCTGTGTGCAGTTAAGCAAGGTCAGACTCTGGTCCATCCCCGAGAGGTCTATGTGAATGGCTGTTTATTGCCCCCGGAGTTCGCGGATACGACGAGAATTTTGATATTCCGGGAATCCCGACCACCCCGTCACTCCGCGCCGGACACAAAAAACCCGCTCGATCACAACGACCGGCGGGCCTTCTAACTGGAACAGTATTGCTTCTGAGAGCCAAGCCTCGGAATCGAACCGAGGACCTGCTCATTACGAGTGAGCTGCTCTGCCTCTGAGCTAGCTTGGCTTGTGTGAGGCGCAATCCTACCGAAAACCGTGGAAAATGTGAAGGGGGCTCACGAAGGTCAGGTGTTCGGTGAAGCGGAGTAGATCACCGGATTTCCGGAGGTTGATTTCCCCAACGATAGGATGTGGGTGGTTTGATTCTGATGACGTGGTTTGCAAGATCTATCGCCTGTTCACAGCTGCGGGCGATCTTCAGAATCGCGGCATCCTGGCGGGTATCGTCTGAGTCGAAGAAGTCCCCGGCGGCGGCGCCGTTTCGTTCTTCCATGGATTTGCTACGACATCGATCCGTTCTTACAGCCAGATTCAATCCAGGATCGCGAGGATCGCTTTTTTGGTGGTTGCTGTTTCGGCGAATGCGTCAGCGGCTTCCTGTATCTTTGCGGTATTCCGACACGCCCGGGTGAATCATCGGCAGCGGCATTCGTCGCCATTGATGCCACAAGCCGGCGACGTATCGTAGCAACTGAATTCCAACGTACTGATCCGGCGTGTTTTTGTCTCGCCGGAGGTCCTTCCGTGGACCTCTCTTGAGATATCTCGTACCGTTTTCGGGTTCAGCCGCGCCAGCACCGACGTCGGCAGAACGAGACGAAGCAAATCCTGCTGTGCTTCCGGTGTGGCGAAAACCTTATAGCACTTGTCAAATCGGGAAGTTTTGCGCGGAGGCCAACCGATCCGGGCTTGCGCGCTGGGTGAGACTGGAACGCTCCGCAGAACCGGATGGTTCGATAGACAATTTACACCCTATGCCCCGGCAGCCTCGATGAGCGCGGTAAAGATCGCGAGGTAGGCGGTATCCACCGGCGGGAGCGCTTCCGCGTGAAACTGGACGCCGAGATAGAACGGATAGGTCGTGTCTTCCACCGCCTCGATGATGCCGTCGGGCGCACGTGAGGTCACCGTCAGGCCGGTGCCGGGCGTTTTCAGCGCCTGGTGGTGAAAGCTGTTTACGATCAGCTGTTCCTCTTTGAAGATTTTGCTGAGCAGCGAGTCCGCGTCGATGGTGATGGTGTGGTGGAGGCTTTCCATCGGGTTCTGGAACGGCATGTGGCCGATGAGGCTCTCCGTTTCGGCCTGGATATCCTGGTACAGGTCGCCGTCCCGGGATACGGCCATCACTTGAATGCCCCGGCAGATGCCGAGTATCGGGATCCGTTTGGCTTCCGCGACGCGGAGCAGCGCTATTTCCCAGCGGTCCCGGGTGAGATTGGTCATTCCGAGCTCCGGCCGCGGCTGGGCGCCGTATACCAGTGGGGATATGTCTTCGCCGCCTGTCAGCATCAACGCATCTATCGTGTCGACGAAGTCGGCGGCCCGGGCGGTATCCGTCACGGTGGGGATGAGCACGGGGGTTCCGCCGGCATCAAGGGCGGACTGGACGTAGTTGTATTGAACTTTGGTGTAGAACTTGGGCCCTTCCCGGCCGCTGAAAAGGGTGATGCCGATCCGGGGCCGTCGCGTCGTGGAACTCATAGGATCTCCTTCCAGTGGTGACACGCGACGGTATGCCGCGCTTCAACGGGTTCAATTGGCGGGGTGATGTGCCGACAGGTGTCATCCGCGAAGGGGCACCGCGGCGCAAAGGGGCACCCATCGGGTGTGTCAAGCGGTGACGGCAGTTCGCCGGTGATCGGGGCAGTGTTTCCGGCGCGCTTGGGATCCGCCACGGGGATGCTTTGTAACAGCGCCTGCGTATAGGGATGGCGCGGGTTGCGATACAACTCATCGGCGTCGGCGGTTTCCATGATGCGTCCGAGGTACATGACCGCGACGCGGTGGGAGATGTGTTTGACCACCGAGAGGTCGTGGGCGATAAACAGGTACGCCACGCCGAGTTCGTCCTGGAGGTCTTTCAACAGATTGAGGATCTGCGCCTGGATAGAGACGTCGAGGGCGCTCACCGGTTCGTCGGCGATTATCAGATCCGGCTGCGGTGCGATAGCCCGGGCGATACCGATTCGCTGCCGCTGGCCCCCGGAAAATTCATGGGGATATCGGCGGGCGAACTCGCGGGGTAAGCCGGTGCGATCCATGTATTCGAAGACGAGTTTCTCCGTATCCTCGCCGCGGCGATAGCGGCGCAACGGTTCGGCGATGATGTTCCCCACGGTCATGCGCGGGTCGAGGGAGCTGAACGGGTCCTGAACCACCATCTGTACCCGCCTGCGGTGGGGGCGAAACTCCGCCGGTGTGAGGGTGGTGGTTTCAAGTCCATCCAGCCGGACCGACCCGGCGGTTGCCGCCTCAAGGCCGACGATTGCGCGGCCGGCGGTTGTTTTGCCGCAGCCGGACTCTCCGACGAGGCCCAGGGTTTCTCCCGGCTGTATTGAGAAGGAGACGCCGTCAACGGCGTGTACCGCGGCGACCTGGCGGCGCATCACCCCGGAACGGACGGGAAAGTGGACTTTGAGGTCGCTGACCTCGAGGAGCGGCGTGCCGGTGTTCATGGGCGCGCCTCCTCGCCGTTAAGCCAGCACCGCACCCGATGCGCGGCCGCGGTCGCCCCATCGGCGCCGAGTTGCACCGCCGTCTCCGGCGGGTCCTCGCTGCGGCAGCGCTCCATTACGCGGGGGCACCGCGGATGGAAGGGGCATCCCGCGGGAAGCCGCGCCGCGTTGGGGACCTGCCCGGGGATAACCGGGAGCCGGTCGGTCTTGACTGCCAGGTCCGGGATGCTCGCCCGCAACCCCGCCACGTAGGGGTGGACGGAGGCGTAAAAGATATCGTGCAGTGACGCGGTCTCGACAACCCGTCCGGCGTACATCACAACGACGCGATCCGCCGTTTCCGCAACGACGCCCAGGTCGTGGGTTATTAGCACGACCGCCATGCCCATCTCCTGTTGCAGCTCTTTCAGCAGCCGGAGAATCTGCAGCTGCACCGTCACGTCCAACGCGCTGGTTGGTTCGTCGGCGATCAGGACATCCGGTTTACACGACAGGGCGATCGCGATCATGACGCGCTGGCGCATACCTCCGCTCAATTGGTATGGATAGTCGTCGATCCGGGCTTCCGGCGCGGGAATGCCCACGCGGTGAAGCAGTTCTATCGCCCGGCGGCGCGCCTCGGTGCGGTCACATATTCGGTGAATGAGCAACGGCTCCATAATCTGGCGGCCGATCGGATGAACCGGGTTGAGCGAGGTCATCGGTTCCTGAAAAATCATCGCGATCTTGCGTCCCCGGATCGATCGCAGCTCCCGTTTGCTCAATTTGGTCAAATCGTTACCGTCGTAGAGTACCCGCCCCGCTTCAATCTTTCCCGGCGGTTCCGGGATCAGGCGGAGTGCCGACAGCGCGGTGACCGATTTGCCGGATCCGCTCTCCCCCACCACCGCGAGGGTTTCTCCCGGATAGACGTCGTAGGACACACCGTCGGTCGCCTTCACGATGCCGTCGTCGGTGTGAAACCACGTCTTGAGTCCGTCTATCGTCAAAACCGGTGTTGTCATCGCCACTCCGTCGTCTCCTTTTCGTCCTCAGCCTACCGCAGACGCGAATCGAAGGCGTCCCGCAACCCGTCACCGAGCAGGTTGAAACTCAACACGGTCAGGAGGATGAGAACTCCCGGTACCACCGACATCAGTACGTTCTGGTATAAAAACTGTTGTCCCACTGCAAGCATTCCTCCCAGGCTGGGCATCGGCGGCTGAATTCCCAGGCCCAGAAAGGAAAGGCCACTGATGGTGAGAATCGTTTCGCCGATTTTCAGCGTCGACATAACCACGATCGGCCCTATCGTATGCGGGAGGATGTGGCGTAGCAGAATCATCGGCCCGGGTACGCCCATCACTTTGGCGGCGTCCACAAACTGGCTCTTGCGGATCACCAGCACTTGCCCCCGAATGAGGCGGGCCAGTTGCATGATTCCCGACAGACTCACCACCAGAACGAGGTTGAAAAGGCCCGCTCCCAGGGCGGCCATCAGCGCTATGGCCAGCAGGATAAACGGGATCGAGTTCCACATTTCCAGAACGCGCATGATCAGCGCATCGACCACTCCGCCGTAGTACCCGGCGACCAACCCGAACACCGTTCCCAGCACCATGTTCACGATTACCGCCAGCACCGAGACACCGATGACGATACGCAATCCAAAGATCGCCCGGGACAAAACGTCGCGGCCCAGATCATCGGTTCCGAATACGTTGAGGTCCGACGGGCCGGTGGCGATCGCCGCCCAGTTGATCGCGTAAGGATCCTGAGGTGTGACAAAGGGGCTCAGCATCGCCGCGTACAGCAGGGCAATAACGACACCCATTCCGAGCATCGCTATCCGATTCTTGCGCAATTTCTGCCATATCAGGTAGCGGACGCTTTTGATCTCCCCCGCCTCGCCACTTCGCGCAACACGCACCGCGGTGAGGACCACCGTCAACGCCACAGCGGCAAGAATGCCCCAGGATACGGAATGATCCAGCGAATCCCGCACAGACGGAAGTGTCACAAATAGTGCGATGATGTTTACGGCCGCCCAGGTCCACAGTGTTCGAGCTTTCATCGGTCGTGCTCCTACTCGTAGCTGATCTGGGGGTTAATGACGGTATAGAGAATATCCACGATCAGATTCACAAAGACGTAGATAAACCCGAGAAAAAGAACCGTCGTGAAGACCAACGGCTCGTCGCGCCGAAAAATCGCGTTAATCGCCAGACGACCTGCACCGGGCCAGGCGAAGACCGTTTCGGTGAGCACCGCTCCGGCAAAGAGCCGTGCAAACTGGTTTCCGATGTTGGTGACGATCGGGATGAGTGCGTTTCGCAACCCGTGGCGAATAACCACCCGCCCCTCCGAGGCGCCTTTGGCGCGGGCAGTGCGAATGTAGTCCTCCTGCAGAACCTCCAGCATCGACGAACGGGTGAGCCGCGTCGTTGACGCCATGAGCACAAGGGACAAGGCAAAGCCGGGCATTATGACATGACGCAGCCCCTGAAGCGTCCAGATTGGTCCGCCGTATCCGCTTGCCGGTAGCCACTGCAGGGTGACCGCAAAGAGGTATATCAACATGATTCCGGTGAAAAACACCGGTATGGAGACCCCAAACAGGGCGATTCCCATGGACGCGTAATCAAATATGCCGTTGCGGTTGACCGCGGCTATCATTCCTGCCGGTATTGCCACCACGAGGGCGATCACCATTGCAACGAGGCCCAACTCCAGGGTGGCCGGGAGACGCTGCATGACCAGGCTGACCGTGTCCTGTCCGTAGTAAATCGAATCGAGGTTGCCGCTGAAGAGATTGCCCATCATCAGGACGTACTGAACGTACCACGGCTGATCGAGGCCAAACTTTGCGCGGGTCAACTCGATCACCTCTGCGGTCGCCTGGGGACCGGCGAGAATCGCCGCGGGATCGCCGGGGGTCAGTTTGAGAATTGCAAATACGAACAGAGAGAGAAACAGAAGCACCGGTACGATCGAAATGATCCGCCGGACGATATAACTCACCATCTCGGGTGTCTCCGTGCTGGGCGATCACCGCAGCGGAACGGCGTAAAACTGTTCCGCCGTGGTAATCGCGGCCGCCGAAACGGCGGCCGCGGGCCAGGGTGCGTACTATTGAAGCGAGACGTTTCGTTCTTCCGTCACCAGATGGAAATAGTTCTGCGGTGACGCTTTGAAATCCTGAACGGACTCGTTTACCCCGACGATTGTATTGAGCCAAACCAGCGGGATGTGGACGTATTCCTCCGCCACAAGCTTCATCATGACGTCATGGTAGATCTGCCGACGTTTGTCGTTGTCGGTCACCCGGCGCCCCTCTTCGAGGAGCGCGTCGATTTCCGGATCGTCTACGCGGGAGAAGTTGCGGTTGGATGTGGAGTGAAAGATCCGGTATGTCCAGCGGTCGGGATCGGGGACGGAGCCCCACCCCATCGCATACATCGGAACACCTTCTTCCAGCATTGGCAGGAGCGTACCCCACTCCGGCGTTTCCACCGCAGCGTCGATGTTATAGTCGCGCAACGCAGTTGCAACGGCCTGGGCAACGCGGCTGCGGGCGGGATCCTGAACGGAATAGATGGTGAAGGAGAATCCCTCTTCGAGGACGCCGTCGGCACGCAGCTCGTCGATCAGCTGTTGCGCCTGATCGGGATTGTAGGAGAGCGCCGCGCGTTCCAACTCCGCCGTTTCGCCCCCGAGGGTGTTGGGCGGAATCCAGCTGTAGGCGCGCTGGGCGGAATCACCCCAGATGCCCTCAACCATCGCGTCAAAATCGACCATGTGGTAGACCGCTTTGCGGAAACGCGGGTCGGCGAAGGGCATCTCAGCATCAGAAAAACCGAGATACCGGTTGGAGAGTCCCGGCTCCACCTCGATGCGCAGGTTGTCACGCCCGTCTATCCGGTCGATATCCTGGGGCATGATGTTTGGCGCGATGTGAATACCACCGGCAAGCAGCTCGGCGGCCATCGTCTCCGGCTGGGGAATAGGACGGAACACAACCCGGTCGAGGGCCGGTTCGGTGATGAAGTAGTCGGCGTTCTTTTCCAGCACGACGCGGTCGTCGGGAACCCATTCAACAAACTGGTACGGTCCCGTTCCAACGGGGTTTCGGTCAAAGGCGTCCATTCCCGTTTCTTCCACGGTGTCTTTGGGAATGATGCCGGCGGTCGGATTGCCCAGGGCGAGAATCAACGCCGCGTAGGGTGAGCTGAGGTCGAAGCGTACAGTGTACTCGTCAACCACGACCACCTCGTCGATCTGCTGAAAGAACTCCGCGCTGGGTGATGCGTTTGCTTCATCAAGGATCTGGTCAAAGGTGAACTTGACGTCCTCAGCGGAGAACGCTTCACCGTTATGAAACAGCACGTCGTCGCGAAGGTTGAACGTATAGGTCAATCCATCGTCGGAGATGTCCCAGCTTTCGGCGAGGAGCGGCTGCGGATTGGCCGAGTCTTCCTTGAGCGAGACCAGCGTATCGTACAGGTTGCCGGCCAGCGCTTCCGCGTAAATGCCGGTCATCAGGATGGAGTTGAGGTTGGCAGGTTCCTGAGCGATGCCGATGCGCAGAACCTGTTCGGTCGGTGTGGCCTGCTGTGCGGTATCCCCTTGGGCCGGAGCCGGGGCCGCTTCATCTTCACCGGAGCCGCCGGCGAATACCAGGGCGGTTGCGCCGAGGAGCACGGCGAGTAGAGCAGTCGTGCGTCGTAAAGTGTGTAACATTGGAGCCTCCTTTTCGGTTTCCGCCGGAAGTGTAAAGCATGTGGCCCCGGATGTGAACTGTCGTCG
>JAQIBO010000004.1 GCA_027859055.1 Spirochaeta sp. | reverse complement strand
TCCGCATGGTACTTGCCGGAGCCATTCACCTCGCCACCGTCGCGCTCTACACCGCCCCGCAGCAACCAAACCGCTCCACCACCGCAGTCAACGCAACACGCCTTACCGTGGCAACCGCGGCACACACCGCCTTCAACCTGCTGATCCTCTCCCTTGACGCAATCCCCTCATTTTGATATCTTCCACCCATACGACGCAGGGTAGAGCAGTTGGCAGCTCGTCGGGCTCATAACCCGGAGGTCGCAGGTTCGAGTCCTGCCCCTGCTATTGAAAAAGCGCATGGTCCATCAGGCCATGCGCTTTTTCTATGTCCCGGGGATAGCAGGACTCGAAACGAGGGAGCGCCGACCAACGGGAAGAAGAGCCGCCATGGACGGCGGCGGAAGCGACCGAGGCGGCCCGGCGGGAGTCGGCACGATGCCGACGACCAGAGGGCGAGTCCTGCCCCTGCTATTTACAAAGTCTTACGTTGTAAGACTTTATTTGAGAGCTACCGGAAAACCGGCGCACTCGTAATTCGACTGTAGCATGTGACTGTAGCATGCAGGGAGGATGACGGATGCGACGGTTTTCTTTGTATAGGCGCGGTAAGTATTTCTACTGCCGGTTTTGGAACCAAACAACCCACTGTTATACCAACGCGATTTCCACACAAAAGGAAAATCGTAATGAGGCGATCGCTCAGGTCGTTGAGTGGGAAGCCAAACGTTTACCCGGAAAAGATCAGACCGTCGACGACTACGTCGAAACCCATGGTCTCCTCAAAAACCTGAGGACTATCGCCTTCACAAACAAGGACATCGAGTCGATCGTGTCGGTTCTCGTCGAACGAGGCTATATAGCGGGCGTCACCTACCAAAGCGAATATGGCAGCAAGCCCCTTATCCCGTATCTGAGGATGTTCTGGACCTACGACGAAAGCCCGTACGTTCGTGAGAAGCTTGCGTATGGACACAGAATCGGCCAGCGACGTTGTTACGAGCAAACGAGTCGAATCAACCACTGGGAACGGTACTTCGGCGACGTAACGATTGCTGAGGTTTCCAATGAGAAGATCAGAGAGTTCCAGCTATATCTCAAGGAAAAGAAACTCGCAGCCAAGACGATCAATATGATCAGCGAAACCGGGACAATTGCGCTCCGGTGGCTGTTTGATCATGGGCACCTTCCCGCCGATCCCACCGCCGGGTTGCGGAAGTTTTCCGGGACTCCACGCAAACGTGATGTTTTCACTGATGAAGAGGTGAAGCTCCTGTTTGCTGGGCCCTGGAAAGATGAACGGGCTCGTGTTGGTAATCTTCTCGCCGCAACGACAGGCATGCGTGCGGGTGAAGTCACAGCGCTTCGGACCGAAGACATTGGTAAGGACGTGGTGTTTGTCAGGCATTCCTGGAACTTCGCAGACGGATTGAAGGCACCCAAGAACGATGAAACACGAACGCTTCCGTTGCTGCCCTCGGTCCGGGATAGTCTGCTGACACTGGCGAAACGAAGTCCCCACGGAGAGAACGGTTTCATCTTCTATGGAACTGAACCTGAACAACCCATGAATCTGGATGTCCTTGGCCGTGAGTTAAACCGGCGGTTCATCGACATCAGCCTCAATGACGAAGACAGATCCAACCCTGAAAAGCGGGAGGAGACACGGAAACGGATGAAAGCGCGGGGACTGAGTTTTCATTCATGGCGCCATCTCTTCGCGGCCAAGGTCGCTGACCAGGTGGATATTCGTTCGGTGCAATTGGCAACAGGGCACAAGAGCCAGGCGATGGCTGAACACTATGCGAAACACCGAAACGACGAACATGCGCGCAAGGTGTTTTCGGTCGTCCGGGATATCTATGCGGACATTGCATAGCAGTAACATGTCATCTTTGCTGATAATCCCAATGAACTCAAAATGTCTTGACGCAACAGTATTATTTCGTATTACAATTGCGGTATGGCAGTGACTATCGTGACTGAAAACAGTTTCACGTCTGAACGACAAGTCAACAAGGAGTGGTTTCAGGCCGAGATGAAAGCTGCTGGACTCACCGTCGCGGACTTGAGCGAGCGAGCGAATATAGATCGTAGTAAGGTGAAGAAGTGGACCCGAACTGGGCCCCCGACCGTCCGTATCCACGAACTCGCTTTTGTGTTCGCAACGGCACGAGTGTCTGAGGGAAATGCAGTTGTACCAGACTATGTTTGTAGACGTCCGCGCTGTTTTTTTCCGTTGTCCCAAGATATTGTGAACACGATTCCCGCGTAATAGTAACTGATTCCCGGGTTCTAATCTCTTTTCCGGTATTCCCGAATTATTGTAAC
>JAQIBO010000489.1 GCA_027859055.1 Spirochaeta sp. | reverse complement strand
CGCCACAAACGCCTCCGTTTCCGGCGACATGTGGCTCCGGCTGGCCACAATCGTGTAAGGCCGCCCCGGCCCCGCCAGACCGTGGGCGGCACGCGGCAACGCCTCACCGTCGGAGTTATCCGGCACGGTCAGGCCGGAAACCTCACCCCACCACCACGCCCCGTCGGGGGATCCCACACAAAGCTCCTCCAGCGCCGGGGCGTACACCACCCCCGCCACGGGAACCCACACCGCGCCTCCGGGCGCCTCGGCTCCGGTCGCCGCGTCGGTGCGCTCCATCAAGGCGATGTTGACGGTAAACTCGCGGTTGCGCTTGATAAACTCCTTGGTGCCGTCCAAAGGATCGATCAGCAGGTAGCGCTGCCACGCGGCGCGGTCGGCGTGGGGAATCGCCGCGCCCTCCTCACTCAGAATCGGCAGCTTCTCAATGCGCCCGGCGTTCATCGCCGCAGTCAGCATCGTCTCAATCGTGTCGTGGCTGCGCCGGTCCGCCTCGGTAAGCGGACTCTTGTCGTCCTTGTGCTCCACCGCGATCTCACCGGCGTAGACATCCATAATCTCGCCGCCGGCGGCCAACGCCGAGCGAATCATCTGTTGTACTGCCTCGTTCATTTATTGCCTCATCGATGTTTTTCGATAGTGGATTTCCACACCCACCGCTGAATCGCCGGATCGCTGTAGTCGCCGGATACATTTGCCCTCACCAGCGCTCGACGCCGATTGTGGTAGTCCAGAAACCGATCTCGATCCGGAGGGGGAATCATTGCGAGGGTCCGTTCCGCCCCATACAGCGCCTCCAACAGCCGGGAGGGATGACGAGCGTTCTTCACGATGCGGTCGATGAGAAAGCGATCGAAATAGTCGGAGTTTTCATCAATATGGGCAAGGAGCGATGTGACATCAAAACGGTAGTCCCCCCAGAAACACTCTTCAATCACGCGGGCCGCCGCCTCTTCTCTTGTCATCATACGTATGGTACCACCGTTTCACGATCCATGGTACGACCGGTACCACTCCACGAATGCGCGGATGCCGTCGCGGATCGGGGTATTCGGTTTGTAGCCGGTGTCCCGTTCCAGGGCGGTGCAGTCCGCCCAGGTGGAGGTGACGTCGCCGGGCTGCATCGGGAGCATCTCTTTTTCGGCGGTGATGCCAAACGCGGTTTCCAGTTCCCCGATGAGTTTCATGAGGGGGACCGGCGCGCCGTTCCCGATATTGTACACCCGATATGGCGGCGCGCCGGCGCCGGTGTCGGGGGCAACCGGCGGGCGGTCGAGGACGCGCACCATCCCTTCCACGATATCGTCCACGTAGGTGAAGTCGCGCTCCATCTTGCCGTGATTGTACACCTGAATCGGACGGCCCGCGGTCATCGCGTCGGCAAAGCGGTACAGCGCCATATCCGGACGGTACCAGCTGCCGTAGACGGTAAAAAAGCGCAGGCCCGTGACGGGGATACCGTAAAGATGGCTGTAGCTGTGGGCCATCAGCTCGTTACTGCGTTTTGACGCCGCGTACAGACTGGCCGGCCGATCGGCGGCCATCTCCTCGTGGAACGGTTGCTCCGTTTCCAGGCCGTACACGGAACTGGAGCTGGCGTAGACCAGGTGGTTCACCGGGGTCTGCCGCACCGCCTCCAGGAGACTCAGGAATCCCTCCACATTACTGGACACGTAGGAGTGGGGGTTGCTCAGGGAGTAGCGCACTCCCGCCTGGGCAGCGAGGTGTACAACCGCGTCAAAGCGCTCCGTGCGCAGGAGATCCTTCAGTCCGTCCCGATCTTCCAGGTCCATTTTGACGAAGCGGAGATTGGGGTGCCCGTGGCTCGGGACAAGCCGCGGCCCCGGGCCGGGCGCAAGCTCCGCATCTGACACGCCCAGCTCCGCCACGCCCAGCTCCGCCAGACGCCCCAGCTTGAGCCCCACATCGTAGTAGTCGTTGATGTTGTCCAGGCCCACAACCTCGTCACCCCGCGCAACCATGCGCTGCGCCAGATGAAAGCCGATAAACCCGGCGATGCCGGTGAGTAATACCTTCATGATAGATGGTTACTATGCCACAGCTCCCCTGCGGTTTCCAGCGGTACCGGTCGCGGCCTGCGTCGGGCACTTCCGGCCGATCACTACCGCCCGGACACTACCGACCGATCACAAAGTCAAACGCCAGCATGCCGCGAAACGCCACCGGAACGGTTGCGGTGGTGGTGTGTGTCCAGGCGCCGCCAATGGAGAGTGATGTTCTGGGGGTGGACCAGATGTGGACACCGGTAAGGACGCTTCCGGCAAAGCCGGTGACCGTGTCCCGGTCGGCGCTCCCGGTGAGGATTCCGCCTTCCATGCCCACGTAGGGGATGAGCCACGTGCGGTTGAGGCGCTGCGCGGTCTCCAGGGAGACGGTACCGCCGATCGCGGAGTACCCGCCGTAGTCCAGGGTGTTGCCGCTGAGGCCGCCGAGGGCGCCGGCCTGCAGGTAGACCTGCCAGCGCCCCCGCGTGGCGACGTTGGCGGTCCGGTGGCCGGTGTCCAGTGCTGAGGCAAGGAGGTGGCGATAGGAGAGCAGGCCAAACCCCGCCGCGCGGGGGCGCGCGCCATCCTCACGCGGAGCCGCCCACCGGGGGATGTACCCGTAATCGGGAACGAGGGAGGGCTGGGAGACCTGGTTGAAGCGCACCGGGGACGGAGGAAGAGAAACCGGGTCCTCGATCGTGGCGCCGAGGCGGTTCCGCGCCGCGACGATCTCGGTGAGGTCGTCCTCCCAGCGCAACGCGGTGGGCGCGATCGCCGGTTCATCAAGCGCGTCGCGTTCCACGCCGCGCGCTTCGGCGAGGCGCAGGTACTCGTAGTCTTCCAGACCGTCGCGGAGAATCTTCATGCGCAGCGAGGCGACGGCGCGGTGGCCGCCCGCGGTGACCCCGCCGGCGGACGGGGAGATCCCCGGCGCTCCCGGATACCCGGGGTACAGGAGGGTGCCGTCACCGTTGGCGTTGAAGTAATACTGGTTCTCCCAGGGGTTGTTGCCGTCGCGGTACGCCTGGTTCATCCGGAAGTAGAGAAATCCGGTGCCCTCAAGCGTGTGCAGGAGCCAGGGTATGACGCGGGCCGCCGCCGGGCGGGCGTCGATAAACAGGCTCGGAAAGCCCAGCACCTGGGCGGAGGTGCACGTGTACAACCACAGCTCCCGCCCGGCGGCGCGCTCGGCGTCGTACAGCTGCACCCCGTGATTTACCTGGAACTCCGGCTGCAGGCCGATTCCCTTCCCGTACAGTGGCCAGAGAGGAAAGCCCGGCTCGTACATCGGGATGTCGGGACACCAGATGTCGATCAGCCCCTCCAGGCGGGGCGTGTACGGCTCGGTCACCAGCGTCCGAAGGTCCGGAACAACGTCGCGAATCTCCCGGGCGTCGGCGATAAGCTCCGTATAGTCGTCCATGAGCGGCTCGTCATCAACGTAGTAAAACGCCCGCTCCAGAAGCCCCTCGGCGCGCAGCCGCGCCGCGACGGTGCGGTAGAATCGAGTCCGCTCCACTGACCCCGGCGGATACGGGTTGTCGGGAAAGCGAATCGCCGGCGCCGGGACGCCGTCGGGAGTGAGTTCGCCGTGGTAGAGGGGCAGCGCAGTGGATTCAAACGCCTCCCACGAGAAATCTTCCCGGAGAAACGGATTGTACGGCACGATCCGGTGCTCCCGCAGGACCGTGAGGTAGTTGAGCCAGAGCGCTTCTTCATCATCGGGAAGCAGCCCGTGCAGGCGGTGTTGTTCCAGGACATCATCACCCTCAAGGCCCATCAGAACCGGCAGGGTGTGCTCGGACGGTAGATCAAACGTAAACGGCCGGATCTCCAATGGAGGAAACGGGCGCACCCGCCCGTCCGTGGAGCGGACATACCCGCGGAGCGGAAACGGTGCGGCGCCGGCGTCCCGCGGTGCGTACACTTCCACCAGAAGATAGCGGCTCCCGGTTGCGTCCTCCGGCTCCTCTGTCGCCGAAGTCGGCACCCCGATTGGTGAAATCGCGGTCAGGTCAAACGTGAGGGTACGTTCCGTGCGGCTTTCGTTCAGGGGAACGACCGGATCAAACCACTCCCCCGTCGTCGTGCCGCGGCTGTCAAACCAGCGCGACGCCCGCTCCACCACAAACGGCGGAAGGTAATACGCACGGAGGCGATACCCCGCCGGCACCGTCCGGGAGTCGATAATGAGGTCGGCGAGAGCCGTGCCACCGGCGCGGTCATCCGCCTCGTCAGCACCCGGTGCGCCGGGGTGTATCCCGATGACGAAGAGCTCGTATTCGCCGCCGGCAAGCCGAATCTCCATCGGGTTGTCCGGATCGGCCGGCGTTGCGACGATCGCCGCGCTTCGCTCAGTCGGAGTCAACGGCCGCTTGATAAGGGGATAGTGCAGCGTCACGGCAAAGTCCCCGGCAGCGGCGTCGAGGGCGGCGATATCGAGGGCAAGGAGCACCACCAACACGCCAAATACGACGGAACGCACGTTGTTTCTCGTCACGTCACACACCATACCACAGAACGATTGCGGTGAGGGCGACAGCGCCGACAAGCACGTTGAGGGGCAGCCCGATACGGACGAAGTCACTGAAGCGGTACCCCCCGGCGCCCTGGACGATGAGGTTGGTCTGGTAGCCGATGGGAGTGGCGAAGCTGGCGCTGGCGGCGACCGCAACCGCCACCAGAAAGGTCATCGGGCTGCTTCCGACGCGTTCGGCGGTTGCCAGGGCGATGGGAAACATCAGCGCCGCGGCGGCGTTGTTGGTGATCAGTTCGGTAAATACGGTGGTGGCCAGGTACACGGCGATCAGTGCGCCGATAACCCCGAAGGGGCTCATCGCGCCCACCAGGCCGTTGGCGACGGCGTGGGCGAGGCCGGAGTTCATCAGCGCCTTGCTCACCCCGAAGGCGGCGGCGATCGTGATGAGGACGTCCCAGCGAATCGCGTTGCGTGCCGCCGCGGGGCGGATGACGCGGGTGAGCAGGAGAAGGAATGCGGCGCCGGCGGCGGCGTAAAACATGTCCGGGCGGTGGCCCGCACCGCCGGCGCCACCCAGCGGCGGAAGGTGCTGACCCACCGCGGCGAGAAGCACCATCGCCGCCACGACGGTCAAAGCAAGCCACCCCTTGCCCCGCGCCTCGGGGGTGAGCTGCTCCAGGCGGCTGATAAGGTAAAAGTGCTGGCTGTCCCGCCACCGTTTCCCGAAACTCGCCTGGGCGAGGAGCACCAACGTGTCTCCCGCCTGGAGTCTGACATCCCCTAAACGGCCCTCCACGCGGGCACCGTTGCGACTCACGGCGATGACGCTGGCGTTGTATACACTGCGAAAGTTGTACTCTTTGATGGTGCGACCGATCGCCGGGCTGGTATGGCTGACCACCACCTCTACCAGGCGATTAGCCACCGTCCGCGAGTCGGTGGCAAGCTGCTCCTGGTCCACCGGCGCAAGTCCCGGCACAGACACGACGGAGGATACGCTGTCGGTTTTACCCACAAAGAGGAGGCGGTCACCGGCGTGGAGCACCTCGTCCGGGCCAACCGGGCCGATGTGGGACGCGTCGCGCTCTATGTCGGTGAGATAGATTCCCGCGATATTCCGCAGCCCCGCGGCGTGAATTGTTTTGCCGACCAGGGGGCTCGTCGCCTCCACCGACATCTCCATGAAATATTCTCGCGGATTGGTGTCCACCCGGTCCATGAGGTCCCGGTTACCCGGCAACAGTCGCGGTCCCACGACGGTAAGGTACAGATATCCGATAAGGGTGATCGGCACGCCGATGCGGGCCAGTTCAAAAAAGCCGAACCCGGCAAGACCGGCGTCGAGGGCGAGTCCGTGGACCACCAGGTTGGTACTGGTGCCGATGAGGGTAGAGACACCACCGAAGATCGCCGCATAGCTCAGGGGGATGAGAAACTTGCCCGGCGCGAGACCGCGTCCCACCGCCCACCGCCGCACCACCGGGGTGAAAATCGTCACGATCGGCGTGTTGTTGAGAAAGGCGCTGAGAAGCGTGACCGGCGCCATGATGCGGAGCATCAGCGGCGCAAGGCGCGTGGTGCCGCGACCGCCTTTCAGGAAGCGGTCGGCGATCGTCTGGAACACCCCGGTATTTTGCACCGCCTGGCTGACGATAAAGAGCAGCCCCACCGTGATCATCCCTTTGTTTGCAAAACCGGCCAGCGCCTCGTCGGGAGAAATCACGCCGGCAAAGAGGAGTACCACCAACGCGGCACCAAAGACCATGTCCGAGGAGGCAAGGTCGAAGAGCAACGCAATCAGTATGGCGGCCAGCACCAGGAGTGTGACGTACATCATCGCTGGAAGTATAATCCGGGCGGCAGCGGCGCTGCAAAGCGGCGCGCGGCCCAGCCGCCCGTCGCAGGCGCGCAAAAAGGTTGATCGGGAGAGTTCAATGGGAGTCATTGGGAGTCAATGGGAGTCAATGGGAGTCATTGAATGTCACACGGGGATAAAAACTGTGGGATGGCGTTCGCGGGCTGTGGTGGCCTGGGCGTGGGGGGGGCGTTGGTGTTGCCGTATTGGAGAAGCGGCGGGCGTGTTTGGGCTGTGGGTAGATATATGAAGCAAATTACGGTCCGTGTTAACAATGACTTGGTTGGGGAGCTGGATCGGGTGGCGGAACGGATGGGACGCACCCGCGCAGCGGTTGTCCGGGTGGCGATCGACCGATTTGTGGAGGACGCCTGGGCTGCGGATGACACCTTGTCGAACGACCGGCGGGAGGAGGTCCCGCGCAATCCGTACGCGCGGACGCGTCCCACGCCGTTGGAGGACCGAGAGCGCAACCTCCATGAACGCACCGTTCGGCGGGCCAGGGAGAGGCAACGCGACCTTCTGGCGCGGTTGGAGGGCAGGCACCTTGAGGCTGAGCCTGTGGGGTGCGAGCCGGCGGGGAGCGAGCTGCCGGGGTGCGACCCGACCGAATGTGAGGCGGGCGGGGCTGGAC
>JAQIBO010000437.1 GCA_027859055.1 Spirochaeta sp. | reverse complement strand
CGGTACTACGCCCCGGAGCAACTGACGGACATCGGCCGGATTCTGATGCTCAAGGGCTTCGGCTGCAGCCTCACGGAGATCCAGGAGATCCTCGCCGACGATTCGAAGATAGAACCGCTCCTGCGGGAGCGCGAGCGAGAACTCAAGCGGACGATTCGAAACGAGCGCGGCCGCCTCGATCGGATTGCGAGCTATCTCGCTCAGATCACACAAGGAGAGAAGATGAATTCAGAAATCACCCTTACGTCACTGCCGGAGGTAACCGTCGCCTCGATGCGAACGACCGTCCCCAATTACGACGCGTTCTTTGAGATCGTTCCGAAAATGGGGAAGTACATGGCGTCGGTCGGAGCAACCTGCCGAACGCCGGAGTATTGCTTCACCATTTTTCACAACGACGAATACCGCGAAGCGGATATCGACGCAGAGATCTGCGAGGCGGTTGAAGAAATGAAGGAAGATTCGGAGACGGTGCAATTTCGAACCGTACCCGGTGTTACAACTGCAGCGTGCATCAACCACCGCGGGCCGTATACCACGCTCGGAGAGAGCTACAACGCCCTCTTCTCGTGGATCGAGCGCAACGGGTATAGCCCCGACGACCACCCGCGGGAGTCGTACATCGACGGGATCTGGAACAAAGAGGACTCCGCCGACTGGCTGACGGAGGTGCAGGTGCCGGTTCGGCGCAAGGATGACGCACGAATAAGGAGGACACGTGAATAGCGAACACACAGTTGCGGTGGCGGTGGCGGTGGCGGTGAGCGATCTGGCCAAATCCTACGGTCGGGTCCCCGCGGTCCGGGATCTGACCTTTACCGTCAGGCGCGGCGAGATCTTTGGAATCCTCGGGCCGAACGGTTCGGGTAAGACAAGCACCCTCGAGTGCGTCCTGGGGACGCGAACGCGAGACGCCGGCGCGGTGTCCGTTCTTGGAATGGACGCGAAACGCGACCGCCGGCGGCTCTTTCAACGGGTGGGCGTGCAGTTTCAGGACTCGGCGTGGCAACCGGGAATTCGCACCGGAGAGATCTGTGAGACGACCGCCGCGCTGTACGAACCGGTACCGAACTGGCGGGAAATGGTGGCACGTGCCGATCTGGAGAAACGGATCGACACCCCGGTGGAATCCCTTTCCGGGGGCGAGCGGCAGAAACTCTCTATCCTTCTGGCGTGCATCCACCGCCCGGAGCTCGTTTTTCTCGACGAGCTCACCACCGGCCTCGACCCGATCGCCCGGCGCGGCACGTGGGAAATGATTAAAGAGATGCAGCGCGACGGCACCACGGTGGTGCTCACCTCGCACTTCATGGACGAGGTTGAATACCTCTGCGACCGCTGCATCGTGCTCAAGGACGGTGCCAAAACGGCGGAAGGTTCCGTTGATGAGGTCAGGGCGGCGGGAAACGGGGCAAATCTCGAGGAGTCGTACATCGCGCTGGTAGGAGGAACGGTATGAAGACGGGCATGAGACGGTTTCTGACACTCTTCAAAACGGAGCTGAAACTGACGCTCCGCAGTCTCGACATGGTGATTTTTGCGGTGATCATGCCCGTTGTCGTGCTGGTGATCGTCGGAGTGATCTTCGGGGACGGAGGAGAAACCGGAATGATCGCGTCTACCTTCGGCGCGTTTCTGGCGATCGGGATCTGTGCCGTCGGGCTCATGGGTCTCCCCCTGACGCTGGCGGAGTACCGGCACCGCAAAGTTCTCAAGCGCCTCCAGGTCACCCCGGTACACCCCGGATTGCTGCTCTCGGTACAGCTGGCGACACAGACGCTCGTGGCGGTAGTCTCCGCGCTCCTGGTGACGATCGCCGCCCGACTCCTCTTCGGGCTCGATCTCCCGGGGTCACCGGTGATGATCGTCGGAGCATTCCTTCTGGTACTTATCTCCATCTTCTCGTTGGGACTCATGATCGCCAGTTCGGCGCGGGACGTGCGCCGGGCGGGAATGATCGCCAGCCTCCTCTATTTCCCGATGCTCCTTTTCTCCGGGACGACGATCCCCTTCCCCGTTTTCCCGGAAAGTGTGCAACGCGTGGCATCCGTCCTGCCCCTGCGCCACGGGATTGCGCTTCTCAACGGTGTAGCCCAGGGCGAACGGTTAGGCAGCTTCCTGCCGGAGATCGGCCTCCTTGTCGCCCTCGCCGTGGTCGGTATCGCCGTCTCCATCCGGACCTTTCGCTGGGATATGGACTCGTAACGAAACACAACCGCTTGTCGGCGAATACGATTCGTGTTATCTCTTGTAACCAATGAGTAACACAAGGAGAGACAAGGAGGCGACGAAGGATCGCCTGTTGGAAGCGGCCATATCGCTGCTGACGAGGAATGGCTTCGAGTCTTTGGGTGTAAACGCCGTTGCCCAGGAGGCCGGGGTGAGCAAGGTACTTATCTATCGCTATTTCGGAAGCCTGGAAGGACTCTTTGACGAGTTGGGGCGCAAGGTTGATCCCGCTTCTATCAGTTCCATCAAGGAGGTGGTTGGCCTGCGCCTGGCGGAGGGAAGAAAGCCCTCGGCGGTACTGGAAGAGGCGCTGCTCCAGCTGGTCGAAGAGCTTGTGGCGGACCCGCTCACTCGAGAGCTCCTCGTCTGGGAACTCTCCAGCGAAAACGAGCTGACACGCTCGTTTGCCAGGGTACGAGAAGAGGCGGGGCTGTCTCTGAACAGTCTCGTTCGGTCCGCCCTTCCGGAAAATGCGGAATTGGACGTTGAGGCGATCCTCGCGCTCATTTCCAGCGGATTCTACTATCTCTTTCTTCGCAGCCGGTACGTCTCTCAGTACAACGGCATCCCGATCCAATCAAAAGCCGGATGGCGGCGCGTTGCCAGAAGCGCCGGCCTCATGCTCGAGGGCGCGATCACACTCTCGCAGGGCCAGGCGGGCCCGGACCAAATCACCCGCAAATAGGTGGGAATACTGATTGACATGTTTGTAACCACCTGGTAACTTATTCCCATCAAGTAACCGTGTGGTTACAAAATGAGGAGAGTTAATATGAAGAAGAACATCGTCTTGTTGGCAGTATTGGGAGTTGCGTTCACCTTTACGGCGGCCGCCGGGGGAAATCAAGAGGAGATTGTCGGGCGATCCGCGGATGGAGCGCCGCGCATCACAGTAGAGATCGAAGAGGGCCCCTCTTACCTTCATCGGCTCAAGGTACTCCCGCTGATTCGGGTGAAATCACCACCGCAGATTGCCGTCTGGCTCGAAACGGAGTCCGGTGAGTTCCTGGAGACGCTCTATGTAACCAGCCGGGCCGGTACAAACAGCTGGCGAAGCGCTCCGTTGGACGGCACACCCGCGGAGGAAATCACTCGTCCCGAGGCGTTACCCGTGTGGTCGCATCGCGCAGGCAGGATGGGCGAAACGGGGGCGGAGACCGAGGCGGACGCAGTCAGCTCGGCTACGCCGAAGGGCAGTTACTCCGTGGAATCAGATCTTCCGGAACAGTCCGGCAGGGTCCGTGTCCTCCTGGAGGTTAATCATTCCACCGACTTCAACGCTTCCTATCCAGAGGATGTTGCCCCCGGCGTGACGGGATATAGCGGCGGACTCTGGGGAAGCGGCCAACCCTCGCTGATCTATGGAGTATCTCTGGCCACGGAGAAGAACGGAGACACTCTGGAATTGGAGCTCCTCGGCCATGGAAGCCCGGCGGGGGAAGATGGCACCGTCTATCCCGACCTCGCGGGACTGACCAGCGCTCTACGGATCCTGGATGGCGTTCACGTTCGCCTCGGTTCGTGAAACGAAAGGGCTATCGGTGGTATAATCCGATATGGCGGATCGAGTTATTGCGCCGATCGTAATCGGGATTATTCTGACGGTCGGCGCGCTTCTGACAGCAGCTCTCTACTACGTGGCGTTCAGTTTTGTTCCCGGAGGAGGCATCCTCCGGATTGTTGTCGTCAGCGGCGGCGCAGTTGTCATCATCGCTGTTGCCGCCGTAGTTCGTCAGCGAATCCAGGAGATAAAGGAAGAGAACAGCGATGATTATCGTAACTACTGATTTTGTGTCGGGAAAAGAAGTCGAGACCCTCGGCGTAGTCCGAGGGTCCATGATTCAGTCCAAGGACCTTGGGAAGGACATCATGAGCGCCCTGAAGGGGCTGGTGGGGGGCGAACTCCGACAGTACTCGGAGATGATCAACGAGGCGCGGGCGATCGCCACCAAGCGCATGGTGGAGGAAGCGACGGAGCTCGGCGCCGACGCGGTGATCAACCTGCGCTACGCCACCAGCGCCGTCATGCAGGGAGCGGCGGAGGTTCTCGCTTACGGGACTGCCGTGACCTTCAAGTAAGGGGTTGATTCCTCTTGCGGATTGATCAGTCCGCGACAAGCTCCCTGATCACTTTCCGCACCATGAAATTGAGCGCCTTGCCGCGGTAGGCAAAGTCGTTGAACGTACCGATGATGTGGGACTCGGTCCCCGGATGGTAGAACATGAAGGCGCCGGTCACACCAACACACCCCCAGCAGCGCATCTCGGGAGGCAGGATCACGGGAATCGTCCGGGGTTTCCAGATCGAATACCCGTAGTCGAATCCGACCATCGGAAAGCCCATGTAAACGTCGTCGCTGATCATTTGCTGCAGCGTCTCTTCGCGGATGATGCGGTGGCCCGTCAACGCCTTCATGAACAGCAGATAGTCGGACAACGGCGCGATGACGCTCCCACCGGCGTAGTCGATAGCGGGAGCACCCGGGATTGTACTGAAGTCGATATCACCTATGTAGAGCCCCGCAGGCGAATGCTCCGACGATTCTCGCGGGCGGGAGTAGCCGTGCATGGCGGCGTGGCTCATACCGAGCGGGTCAAAAATGAACTCATGCATAACGTCGTGGAACGGCTTGCCGGTAATGCGCTCCACGATGAGACCGAGAAGATAGTAGTTGGTATCCGTGTAGTGATGTTTCCTTCCGGGCTCTCCCACGGGCTTCAGGTGCTCTTTTCCCCAGGCGATCGCATCGGTCGTCGAAATCCGAAACGAGGGATCTTTCATCATCTTTTTCCATAACGGGTAGAAGACGTCGTACAATCCGGAGGTCTGCGTGAGCAGGTGCCGGACGGTGATCTCCTCAGAGTAGTCGCGACCGCGATATACATGGAGGCCCGCCATCATGTCTGCGTCAAGATAGGCTCCTATTCTGTCGGTGAAATCAAGCTCGCCGCGTTCTTTGAGCATCGCGATGAGAGTCGCGGTAAACAGCTTTCCGACACTGGCCAGGTGATTCGGCTGATCCACATGAACGGGAGAGCCGTTGCCGGACTCGCCGAGGCGCACGTCCACACCAAGTTTCTCCGATTGCACAAGCAGGAACGCGCGCCTGACCCGACGATCACGCCGCACCTGACTTCTGAACGAGTGTTCTATTCTGGATTCACACGTCGCTTTGTCCACAGCTGCCTCCCTGCAGGAACTCACGCACCCGCAGATTATGGTTCAAACTGGAAAAGTTCGTCCAGAGTACCGCCCCTTCTCAATATGCACGATCGTCTCCCGGCGCACTCCGACACGGCGGGCAACCTATTCATGAAACAGATAAGCGTAGAGCATGCTGGAAAGCTCGCCGATGACAGCATCCGGACAAGGCATCGTTTCCGGAAAGAATTTCAGTCGGTGGATCGTCTCCTCGGCGGAGCGAAAGACCACCGCCGCTGCGGTTTCGGGGTCCCGGGACGGCGCGTAACGGCGAATGATCTCCGTGAGCCACGCCTGGACTTCCCGGTCCATGGCGTCCACCCGCTCGCGAACAATGCGGTGCATTGCGGTGTCCCGGTCGTCTGCACCATCCCCGCCCGGGCTGGTGCCGCCGGCGAGAATCATCAGTTGCAGCTCCCGGTGCAGCTCCGGTTCGATGTCGTGCGCATCGTAGAGCGCGTGAATCATCGTGCCGACGATCGCCTGCTGTCCGTCCCGGGTTTGGCCGGGTGAGGTAAACGGTTCCGACCGGATCCCCTGCCCCACGGCGTCCTGGATACGTGCAAAGATCTGCCGGTAGTATCCCTCGGTGATCTCCAGAAAAAGGGCCTGCTTGTCCGGGAAGTAGGCGTAAAAACTGCCCACGGCAACGCCCGCGGCCCGGGCGATCTCCTTTACGCCGGCACGCAGGTAGCCTTTCCGCGCGAACAGTTCCCGCCCCGCGGTGACGATCTGCTCCCGCGTCTGCCGCGAGCGCGCCTGAACCGGCACCCGAACGCTATCGGATTCCTTCATGCAACCTCCTGCACCCTATGCTACCCCACCGACTTCGGTCCTGAACAGACAAAAACGAACTAAAGTTCATATTTACCATTGACAATGTGAATCGAGGTTCATATAACAGTGATCATGAACACACGAACGAGATCGCTTCTTGCGGTGAGTGCTCTGCTTGTGCTGGTAATCGTGGTGGTGGCGATCCCGGCAATCGTCCGGACCGTAGACCGTCGCGGTGAGGACGTCGCGGGAGTTGTCACGACCCACTACGCCCCTGACGGCAGCGAGTACTGGCAAATTTCCGCGGGGCCCGCCAACGCGTGGCTGCTTCCTGCGGATAACGGCTATCTTCTCGTCGATACCGGCTATCGCGAAGACTACGACCGGTTTGTGGCCGGCCTCGAACACGTTGGAATCGATATCGCCGATATCCGCTATCTGTTCATCACGCATGCCCACGACGAACACGCCGGGTTTGCGGCGCGCCTGAAGCGTGAAGCCGGTTGTACGCTGATCGTGCCGCGGGATTCCCTGGACGGGTTGGCCGCCGGCCGTTTTGACTGGGAGGGGGTCTCGGTAAACGTGGCGGTGGAGATGGTCGGGCGGCTGTATAACGCGGTGAAACAGCGGGATTTTTCGTTCGAACCGGTCGAACCCCGGGAGGACGACATCGTCCTGGATGAATCAGACACCGAAATCGCCCGGGAGTGGGGAGTAGCCGGGACCTTTGTTCCGACCCCCGGACAC
>JAQIBO010000409.1 GCA_027859055.1 Spirochaeta sp. | reverse complement strand
ACCGCCACATTGCCAAATACCGTTGTCAGACCGACGACGGTGAGCGCCGGCGCTGCCAGGGCGGAAAAGATCGCCATCGCGTCGTCAATGCCCGGATCGGTATCGATAATAATCATTGGAATTTCCGCAGACTCACCGGACGCTGCCGCGACGAGATAACCCCGGTGTTGAGGCCGATCGTATGCAGGCCACCAAAGAAGCGAGCGTGCTCAATTTTGACGCAGCGGTCCATCACCACGTCCAGTCCCGCCGCAACAGCGCGCTCCGCAGCCTCCTGGTTTACAATCGTCAGTTGCATCCAGATTACCTTCGCCCCGAGGGCGATCGCCTCATCCACGATGGGGGGCACGTCCACGGGCTTACGAAATATGTCCACGATTTCCGGCGCCCGGCCCAGCCCCTCGCTCATCGCGGTGAGAGATGGCCAGCTCCTGCGACCGAGGATCTCCGTCTCCCGCGGGTTGATCGGAGTGACCTCATAGCCTTCGCTGAGCATATAGATTGCGGCAAAGTGGCTGGGCCGCGAGGGGTTGGCGCTTAAGCCCACCATGTCGATGTGGCGGAAACGCCGGAGGATCTCCATCCGCTCCGTGGCGGTATCAATTATCTGTGCCATCGGTCACTCCTTTGACGTGGTTGCCGCGCTCAACGCCTGGTCCAGATCCCACAGGAGATCATCAACATCCTCTATGCCGACGGAGATGCGCAGCATGTCGTCGGTCACCGCCGCGGCGGCACGCTCCTCCGCGGTAAGCTGGGCGTGGGTGGTGCTCGCCGGGTGGATGATCAGCGACTTGGCGTCTCCCACGTTGGCGAGGTGGCTGAAGATCTGCAGGGATTCCACGAAACGCCGCGCCGCGGGAATTCCGCCGGAGATGCCGAAGGTATACACCGCCCCGGGCCCCTTGGGCAGGTACTTTTCAGCAAGGCCGCGGTGCGGGCTATCGGCCAGGCCCGGATAGCTTACCCAGCTCACCGCGGGGTGGTCGTTGAGAAACTCGGCGACGCGCTGCGCATTGGCCACGTGGCGGTCCATCCGCAGACTCAGCGTCTCCAGCCCCTGGAGAAAGAGAAACGCGTTGAACGGGCTGATTGACATGCCGTAGTCCCGGAGCGTTTCCACCCGCGCCTTCATGATCCACGCCCACTCGCCAAACGTCTCGTAGAAGCGTACGCCGTGGTAACCGGGGCTGGGGTCGGTCATTCCGGGAAAGTTGCCGTTGTCCCAGGGGAATTTTCCGCTGTCGACGATCATCCCACCAATGCTGGTTCCGTGGCCGCCGACAAACTTGGTGATACTCTCCACCACAATATCCGCACCCCACTCGATCGGCCGGCAGAGGTAGGGGGTGGCAAAGGTGTTGTCCACGATAAAGGGAATGTTGTGGCTGTGGGCAATATCCGCCAGCGCCTCAAGGTCCGCGACGTCTGCCCGCGGGTTACCCACCGTTTCCGCGTAGAGCGCGCGCGTCTGCGGGGTGATCGCCGCCGCAACCGCGTCGTGGTCGTCGATATCCACAAACGTGGTGTTGATCCCCAGGCGGGGAAAGGTGATCTCAAACTGCGTATGAGTGCCGCCGTAGAGGGAGCGGCTCGAGACGATGTGGTCGCCCTGCTGCATCAGGGTAAGCATCGTAATCGCCTGTGCCGCGTGGCCGCTGGCCGTTGCCAACGCCCCCACGCCACTCTCAAGGGAGGCCATCCGCTCTTCCAGCGCCGCCTCGGTGGGGTTCATAATCCGGCTGTAGATGTTTCCAAAGCGCTGCAGGGCAAAAAGGTTTGCCGCGTGATCCACATCCTCAAAGACGTAGCTGGTGGTCTGGTAGATCGGTACCGCACGCGATCCGGTGTGCGGATCGGGCTGTTGCCCCGCGTGCAGGGAACGGGTATTGAATCCAAAGGTTCGGTCCATGGTGCCTCCGTCCCCAAAGTGCCGCTACCGCCGGATTTTGTCCAGTGGTGGTACGCCATGTGGTGGAAGTCGAATTCGAAGGTTGTGGGAGGCCCGTCCGTGCATCGGGATCGGCCACGTTCCTGCTCTCCGGGGTAATCGCGCTAATCGCCGTCATGTGCAAAAAGCGCACTGATATCCTCCTGGCTCAGCTCCCGCAGGCCGGCTGATTCCTCGCTCACCAGGGCGTCGGCGAGGGAGCGCTTCTTCTCCTGCAGCCGCACCATCTTTTCCTCGATGGTACCCCCGGTGATGACGCGGTAGGCGATCACCGCGCCGTGCCGGCCGATGCGATGGGCCCGGTCCACCGCCTGCGCCTCCACTGCGGGGTTCCACCACGGGTCCATCAGAAACACGTAATCCGCCGCGGTGAGGTTGATGCCCGTTCCCCCCGCTTTCAGGCTGATAAGGAAGATCGCCGCCCCGTCCGTCGACTGAAAGCCTTTGATGAGCGCCGACCGCTCCCGCTGCGGGGTAGACCCCTCCAGCCGATAGATCGCCTCCGCCTTCCACGGGGTGCCGTGGCCGCCAAGAAGGCGCCGCTCGACCTCATCCAGCACACCAAGGAACTGAGAGAAGATGATCGCCTTGTTACCTTCGGAATGGATCTGACCCAACCGCTCCATGAGGAGATCCAGCTTGGCGCTGGGTAGTTCGTGGTGGCGTGGGTCCACCAGAGCCGGGAGGATTGCCGCCTGCCGCAGGCGCAGCATCGCCTCCAGGATCCGGAACTGCTCTTTTGGATTTCCCAACGCTCCGTGTACCTGGCCCTCCCAGTACGCACGCAACTCCTCATAGAACCGCGCCTGCCGGGTACCCGCGTCCGCCCGGAGCAGGATCTCTTCCTTTGGGGGCAGGTCGGGGGCAACCGCCGCTTTCGTACGCCGCAGGATCAGCGGCCGTACCGTTGCCCGCAGGCGCTCACGCGCTGCGGAATCCTCCGTTTCCACTCCGGAAAACCGGTGCCGAAAGGCGGAATGGGAGCCCAGAATTCCGGGGGCAACGACGTCCATGAGGGACCACAGCTCGGAAACCCCGTTTTCCACGGGGGTTCCGCTCAGGGCCAGCCGGTGCGGCGCCGGTATTGCCGCTGCTGCGGTCCGCCGTTTTGATCTGGGGTTCTTGATCGCCTGTGCTTCGTCAAGGATGAGGTAGTCCGGTTCCAACGCCGCCAGGGCGTCCCGGTCCCTGAGGAGGATCTCATAACTGACGAAGATGACATCCGCCCGGGAGAGCTCGTCGGCAGCCTGGTGGCGATCGGGACCGGCGTGGAGATGCGGCTGCAGGTCGGGAGTAAACCGGGACGTTTCATCCATCCAGTTTCCCAGGGTGCTCACCGGTGCCACTATCAGCGCCCGCCGCATCTCACCCGCCTCCCGCGCCAACGCCAGGAGCGCCAGGGTCTGAATCGTCTTTCCCAGTCCCATGTCGTCCGCGAGACATCCGCCGAGCTCAGTCGTATGGAGAAACCACAGCCAGGCAAGGCCGTGTTCCTGATACGGACGCAAGGTACCATGGAAAGACGCCGGTACGGTCACCGCTTCCAGCCGTTCAAACCGGGAAAGACGTTCTCGCAGCTCGCGGTACCGCACCAGCGCCGGATGATCCTGGTCAATAAGATGCTCTTCTATTTCACCGAGTCCCCAAAGATCCCGGGTTGAGATCCGTTCTCTGCCCAATGTACGGCTGAGAGCGCGGACGTCCGCACCGGATGTGACGAGGTAGTAACGCCCTCCCGCCTGCAGCAGGTTGCCGCCGGCGAGACCAGCGTCGCTTTCAAGCGGCAGGAACTGGTCGCCGTCCAGCAGACCCGGTTCCACCATGAGCCAGTCCTCACCAGACTCCACCACCCGGTACCGCGGGACGGGAGCGCGACCGTACACGCGTTTCTTATCCACGAGGATCTCAAAACCCGCGTCCAGGAGGGCGGGTGCCGTATACAGCAGAACGGACTGCATCGTTATCGGGAACGTCTCCCGGTACTGTCGGTACTCCAGCTGTGCGGTTATCCGCGCGTCCTGTTTCTCCGACGCCTGAGTCACCGCACTTCCCAGCTGCGCCAGAAACGCCTCTTCCCGGGTCGTATCCCGCAAAAGGTAGGCACGCCCATTTGACGTGTCCGCCGGTCCGTCGGCCGGACGGTCCTGCCCCCGGTCCCCCACGCCCTCATCCGTTCCTACCGTCTCTCCGTCATCCGGCACCAGGGCGACGGGAGAGCCGAGGTCAACCTCCACGCTCCCGTACCGGAACGAGAGGTGGATCGAGACGGGATGGGGAGGTTGAAGACCGCGTCGCTCCTGAAGGCGCACCACCGCCACCGGCGTACCCACGGCGCGGGCCACCTCCTCAGGCAGCGGCTCCACCGCAACCAGCGGGTGCCGCTCCGCCGCAAACGCGATCGCCCGCGCCTCTTCACGCCCTTTTGGCGATCCGTCGGTGAGCAGCCCCGCCACAACCGCCACCAGCCGCCGCCGCTGCCCAGTATCTTCCGGGAGCGACGGAGCGTCCGGAAGATACCACACCGTCCCCGACTCCCGCCGCACCGCCCACAGGCTTGTTCCGTCCCAATCCACTTCGGACGTCTCGTGGTCAACAACCTCCCGCGGCGCCTCGCCGTCGTCCAGTTCCACCTCCATCTGGTACCGAAGGGGAGCCGCATGCAGCGGGTCGATCCGCCACCGGACTCGCAGGGCCATTATCGGGCGAAAGTGCACCCGCCGCTCCCGCTCCAGTCGCTCCGCCCGGTCGAGGTAGAGTTCCATCTCCCCGCCGGGCGACATCTCACCCCGGAGGAGGTCAGCTCCAAGCAGCGGCAGCGCCGGCAGCCGCCGGAGGGGAACACTTTGCAGGAGAGCCAGCAACCGTTCGGTCGCTGCGTTTCCGGGCAGACGGGTGCGGTTGCCGCCGCAGGGATCCAGCCTGCCGTCCTCACCGTCCTGTCTCAGGTAGACCAGAACCGGCTCCACCATGAGAGATGCGCGGAGGAGATCGCCGGAGAAGGAAGCGGCTGCCAGCCGGAACGCGGGCCGGTACCGGGCGCGCGGGTCCACAGTGGGAAGTTGATACATCGATTTTGGAGCGCCGGCGAATCGCGATAACCACCGCTCACCGTCCTCGGCGGAGTCGTCGGTCTCCGTGTGGCCGGGCGGCCCGGCGCGATCGACCGCTGCAGTCGCACCGTCACGCTCCTGGATCAACGCCGAACCCCGGGGAAAAATCAGGAATGGATCTTCCATCAGACCGAAGAGTACCGCACCCACATGCTTGCACGGCACGTACGGCGAGGGACAGGTACACCGGGAATGGAGGTCACCGTCCGCGTAGTCCAGGGTTACCGTATAGGACCCGGTGTCTCCGTCCACCGCCGCCACAATTCTGTTCTCATCAACCGTGGAGATTGTGCAGGCACGACGGTAGTGAAGCTGTTCCGCCTTGTCCCGTTGCCCCGGCCCAGCAAGCAGCCGGTTCATCCGCAGTTCCCGGGCAAAAAACGTCCATCCATTGAGGTCGCGCGTAATCGTTTCAAGATCCTGATTCACATTCATATACATACATAGACATCGAAAAAGATCATACCGCTTCGCGAAACTGTCGTTTGAGGGAAGCCCGACGGCTCATCGGGGTCGGCGGTACCCCGGTCCATTTTGTTGACTGGCGTAGCGGGTTGCCTGCCGGCAATGTTATACTCAAGAGATGCAATCCCGTGAAGCGGTACAGCTCAAGAAGGCGTTTGAGCTCACCGAGATGCTGATACGGCTCAACATTGCCGCCGATGCGACGGCTCACCCGGAGAAATCCCAAGGCGAACTCCGTCGCCGTTTCGGACGCCGCATGCGGGCCGCAAAGGATCGCCGCTGATGCTCGAGGAGACGTTCCTCCGGGTCGCCCGGGCTCTTTCGAACAGACACATCACCTGGGGACTCGCCGGTGGATTCGCGTTCAGCCTCTACTGTCGCCCCCGCGCTACGGTGGATATCGACATCGTCCTCATCGGCGACCTGGACGCGATCGAGGACGCGCTGCGCGACGCGTTTCCGTCGGTCTATCGGAACCTCGAAACGATGCAATACCCCTTAGTCGACGTACATCGATTTCTCCTCATTGAGTCTGAGAATGAGACCGTGCTGGATGTCCTCCGCCCCTTTGACGGCTCCTTTATACAATTCGTCTCCCAGGGGCTGCGGCAGATCGACTTCGTCGGCGCCGAAATTCCCGTGGTTGCCCCTGAAACGCTGTACGCTCTGAAGAGGTCGTCCTCTCGGGACCGCGATAAGGCAGACGTTGCAGAACTGGAAGCGTGCCTCGGTGAATCGTTGGATTACGAGGCGGTCGCAGAGTGGGTGGAGAAGGGGTAGTGACCACGCCGCGCTTCGTCAGTCGCGTTTCTTCCCTATCTTGTCCATCATTTTGCCCATCGCCCGGTAACCTTCAAGCAGGACGAACTTCTCCTGACGGGGATCATCCGGTTTAACCTCTCGCCACATTTCCAGCCAGGTGACTGCTTCGTCCAGTTTTTCTTCCCGTATCAGAATTGAACACATCGATTCGCACAGAGCAGTGAACTCACTGACGTGAAGATTCTTCCGTTGGATGATCGGCTCTATTAACTCATATGCATCTTTGACTTTTCCCTCGCCTGCGAGTTCGGTTGCCTCGGCAAGTCGGGCAAATGCGTAGTCGGGATACTTCGTTCGAGTTTCCTTCAACAGGCGTTTTGCTTCGGCGCGTTTGCCCTGATTC
>JAQIBO010000307.1 GCA_027859055.1 Spirochaeta sp. | reverse complement strand
CTATCGTACAACAGACCGCTTGGTGGATACCTCAGACGGATTTCAGTACCTTTTATCTGTATGAAAGCCAGCGTTATCATTCCGACTTATAATGAAGAGACCCATCTTCCGCCGTTGCTTGAAGACCTTGCAAACCAGAGGTTCCGTGATTTTGAGGTGATCGTCGCCGATGCCGCATCGACCGACCGCACCCGGGAACTTGCTGCCGAGGCGGGAGCGACCGTAGTGGATGGCGGGATGCCCGCGGTGGGGCGCAACGCCGGTGCCGCCCGGGCGAGCGGTGAAATCCTCGTCTTTCTGGATTCGGACGTGCGAATCCCCGAATCCTTTCTTACCAACGCGATTATAGAGATGGAGGAGCGAAACCTTGTTGCGGCGACCGCCGAGGCGCGTCCGTTGTCGGATCTGGCGATGGACCGGGTGATTCACCGCTTCGCCAATCTCTTTATCCGGCTGAACCAGGAGAACGAGCCGCATGCACCGGGCTACTGTATCCTTGCCCGTCGAGACGTGGTGACGGCGATCGGCGGATTTAACGAGGAGATTCAGGTTGCCGAGGATCACGATTTTGTCACCCGTGCGAGCGAGCATGGACCGTTCCGAATGCTCAATACGGCGTGGTTTCACGTCAGCGTCCGGCGCTACGAAAAAGAGGGCCGTATCGCCTATTCAATGAAAGCTGCCCGGGTCACGTTGTATCGTGCGGTGCACGGTGAAATCACCGACGACTCGGTGTTTGACTATGATTTCGGTGATTTTGAGGCGGAGGACAAAACTGAAGTTCAAAAGGCGTTGCGCCGTATGGAAAAAGGTGTAAACCGCCTTGATCGTCGTCTCCAGAAGTTGGAACGCAAGATGGAAAAAGCGCTTCGTCGGGGAACGTGGTTTGCCCGGTGGTATCAGAGAAAACTGAACAGATCACGGCAGAAGGTCAGGGATGCGATGCAGTCAACTTTTGGCGGGGACTTGTGACGTCGGCGGGATCTGTCGCAGCGGACTCCTCCGGAGTCCCGCCTGCAACCGCGTTTTTCGCGATGACGTCCCGGAAAAAGTAGAAGCTGTCTTTCGGCGTTCTGCCGAGGGTGTCGTAGTCAACGTGGACCAGCCCAAAGCGCTGGGAATACCCGAAATGCCACTCAAAGTTGTCAAGCAGGCTCCACACGAAATAGCCCCGGACATTCTGGCCGTGCTCAATCGCGCGGTGTAACTCCACCAGATACCGGCGCAGGTATTCCTGCCGGCGCGTATCGGCAACCCGGCCGTCGACAACCGGTTCATCGTAGGAGGCCCCGTTTTCCGTGATGATGACCGGTGGGTTGCCGTAGCGATCCCTGATCCAGCGGAGAATCCGGTAAAACCCCGGGGGATACACCTCCCAGTTCATGTCGGTGAACAGGACCTGCTCGTACAGCGGACGGAGCAGCCGAAACCCGAGAAACGGAAACAGCGTACGCCGTGCGATGAAGCGCGAGTAGTGATTGACGCCGACGAAATCCGGCGCTCCGCGGATGATTTCCCAATCCCCCGGCCGGATACTGCGGTTGAGAAGGTGGAGCAGTGGTGCAAGTGTACGGGGATAGTGGCCGAAAAAGAGGGGATCCATGAACAGTTCGTTGAGAACTGCGCTGACTCGCCGGGTAACGCGCTCGTCCACGTGGCGGTGCGGATAGACCGGGGAAAAGCTGTTGGCGATTCCCACGGTCGCGTCCGGGCGTACCGTCTTGATCGCGCGGGTCGCCAGACCGTGGGCAAGCAGGAACACGTGGGCGGCTCGGGCCGCCGCTATCGGTGACCTTCGTCCCGGGGCATGAGTCCCGGCGAGGTACCCCGCCCCGGTTACTGAAAGCGGTTCATTCAGGGTGATCCAGTTGTGGACGCGATCACCAAAGTGGTGAGCCATCGCGGCGGCGTACTCGGCGAAGCGCCATGCGGTTGAACGGGTCGTCCAGCCGCCGCGGTCCTCCAGCGCCTGGGGCAGATCCCAGTGAAAGAGCGTGACAAAGGGGGTAATACCGCGCTCAAGCAGGCTGTCTACCAGCCGGTCATAAAAAGCGAACCCGCGCGGTTCCCGCCGACCGTCCCCTTCCGGGAATACCCGTGGCCAGGAGATTGAAAAGCGGTACACATCGGCACCGAGATCGGCGATCAGTCCCACATCCCGGTCCATCAAGTCGTAGTGGCCGCAGGCGATATCCCCGGTTGAGCCGTCCAGTATCGATGAGTCTTGGTGGACGAAGCGGTCCCAGACGCTTTCACCCTTGCCGTCGGCGTCCCAGGCGCCCTCGATCTGGTATGCAGAGGTGCTGACCCCCCACAGGAAGTGACGTGGAAACGTTCGGGAGTTGTTCATCATTGTGTTCATCATACGAAGACATGATTACGCCGTCAAATCGCCTGGTCGGCACACGCGGTCGGCCCGCGGTTGACCTTTCTGCTCTTATATAGTATTGTTCATATATACAAAGCAAACAAGGCAGGAGGATACTGATGACACTACCGACATCTCTGAAGCATGTGGAAACTGAGACTGAGCTCAAAGAGCTTATCGGGAATACCGAGAACGTGATGGTCTGCTGTGGCCGGATGGGGC
>JAQIBO010000406.1 GCA_027859055.1 Spirochaeta sp. | reverse complement strand
AACAGCTAAGCTGAGCAGGAAGATACGGACCCTCGCGCTTTCACAGAAGATAAATCTGGCCTTTGCAACGTTCTTTATCATCGATGCAACGCGCCACCTCATAGACTACCACGGCCGGTTCACTGATTCTTTTACCGTCGCGGGGTTGGTCGCAGCGGGCGTGTTTCTGGTGATTTCTCGCTATGATAATCGAGTGATCCGGTATGCCCAGGTCACGATTCTCTTTGCCCTGTCCATTGTGTCGGTGCTGAACAACGAAAACCCCTCGGATGTGGCGCCGTTTGTCTTGCTGTCAATCGCGCTGGCTGCGGCATACAAAATGAGCCTGTTCGGCAAACGGACGATTCGCGTTCTGTTCTGGACCGTTGCGGTGGTCCTTGTGGTGGTGTTCATATCCGGCACGGTACACGGATTCAGCCTGATGCAGCGGATCAATCTCATCAACTTTGTGTTCATCTATCTGTTGCTTCTCTACTTCATCTTTGAAGAAGAGACGTTGTCCCTGCGACGGCAACGTGACGGCTTGACCGCCCAGGCGGCGGAATTGCGTCCGTTTGCCGAACTGGGAACCAATATCGCGGGACTGGTCCACGATTTCCGGAATGACGTTGCTGGCGTCTCCGCAATTGCGTCCATCGAACGCCTCTCGGAAAACGGGGAGCTTGCGGGAAAACTCCAGCATTACGCGGATCGTCTGAATAACCGGATTGAACGCATACTGTACGTGGCGACCGCGGGAGATCATTACGAGCTGGAAGAGATCCGTATCGACGAGATGCTCGAGAAGGTGGTCTATTACTTCGTTGAGATCAACCAGACGCTCAAACACGCCGTGGCAATTCACCTTGACGCGCCTGTTCCGATAACCGTCCGGACACGACGCAATCTCATCATGACAATTCTTGAAAACGTCATAAAGAACTCCGTTGAGGCGACCGATGGCCAGGCGTCGCGTTCGGTGTGGATCTCGGCTCACGTTCTCGACGGGACGCTGGAGCTCACGGTGGAGCACAACGGCAGGCCCCTGTCACCCGGAATCGCGGGTAGTACACCCGTCGACGTTCGACGCAGCACCTACTTTCGCCGGGGTAAATCCGATCGGACCGGTGGAACGGGGCTTGGTATGATTAACGTCATCCGCGCCCTCGAGATTCTGGACGCGGAGATGACGATGGAAAACCGGTCGCCCGGCGTGCGGACCGTTCTGCGGCACGGCGACGTTGTTTCTGAGTAGTGGTGGTTGCCATGATTGTGAGACCCGCAACTCCGTTGTACAATCTGACAAACGATACGTCTGTTCCGGAGGAATCATCATGCTGAAAAACATCGATCCGATACTCAACGCAGAGTTGTTGTATGTGTTGCGCGCCATGGGTCACGGCGATGAACTTGTCATCGTGGATAGTAATTTCCCGTCTACTTCGGTTGCCTCCACGACCGTGATGGAAGAGCCAATTGAATTGGAAGGTGTTGATATCCCGATGGCGGCCCGGGCGATTCTGTCGCTCCTTCCGCTGGACAGTTTTGTGGAAGAACCGGTCATTCGCATGGAGGTGGTCGGCGCGCCGGAGGAGATCGTCGAGTGCCATCGGGATATGCAGACGGCGATGGACGCCGACGGACGAACCTGGAAGATGGGCCACATGGAACGGCACGCGTTTTATGAGCGCGCGAGCAACGCGTTTGCAGTGGTTACCGCCATGAATGAGCGCCGTCCCTATGGGTGTTTTGTTCTCACAAAGGGCGTGATCGGGCCGGACGGGAACGTCGTCTAAAGGGCGGCGATTACGCGGACTCGGTACGCTTCCGCAGCGGGCAAGAGGCTCAGGATGCCTGCATCGAGAGTTGCGAGCACTCCATCGTGGTGGATTACCGTTGCGAGAAGCATTGCGTCGGTGACCTGACGGTATCCCTGGACGCGGGTCTGTACAAAGTGCGGCCAGTCGGAAGGGGTGGGAGCGTTGGCCCAGGAAACGTGGTTTGGATCCGATGTGTATTTCTCCAGGAGGCTTAATGCTGTACGGAACGGTATGTCGGTACCGACAACGCGAGCGTTCATCGAGATCCGCAAGAACCCGCTTTGTACAAGTGGGCAGGAAGCCCATCCCTGGCTGGACGACTCCATGAGCCACCGGCGTGCAAGCTCGTGGTGCACGTGATTGGGCCACGCCGCCGCAACCAGGGTGTTGACATCGGGCATCGATACCACCGGCTCACTCATCCTCAAGAGCCTGTTTTACCTCCGCGGTCCCGAACTCCGGGGTCGCATCCGCTACGGAAAACGTCGGGAATTGTCCTTCATCGGCACCGGATTGCTTCCTCGGGTCAACGGAAGCGGCGATACCACGCCGCGCAAGGACCGATATCGCCTCTCCAAGGGAAATACCACGGGTGCCCGCAAGACTTCTGGCGATCTCAACGATGTCCTGATCAATATTAACCGTCGTTCGCATATTTTCATCGTAGCATCAACGCATCAACGCATCAATATGCCGGGGCAATTTGATACCACCCGCACGCCAATCCGGGCTACAATTCCCTATGAACGTGCTTCCGTACATTCCCGAGCCGCCGCGCCAGCCGGTGCTTCTCAAGGCGGTCATCTTCCTTGTTGAACGGTTCCTCAAGCGGCGTCTTCTGCCGGCGCGGCTGTTGGGGTGGTATCCCCGCTTTGCCGTCGGCACCGGTGTCATGGAGGGGCTGGTTGCTCACGGTGACCGTCACATCTCGCGCCGCCTTCTCCAATTGTTGCGAATGCAGGTGTCCTATGCCGCCTCGTGTCCCTTCTGCATCGATATGAACGGCAACGAATACGCGAAACAGGGCATATCGGATACCGAAATCGAGGCGCTCCGCGGTCTCAGAGAGCTGGAGGCGGTGGACACGTTCTCTCCGCGGGAACGCACTGCGCTCCGCTTTGTCCGCGCCGCCACCGCAACACCGCTGCGCTTCCCGGACGAGTTGATCACCGCGATGCGCCGGAATTTCTCTCCCCGCGAGTACGTGATCATCGCCGGGACGGCGGCGCAGGTGAACTACTGGACGCGCCTCATCCAGAGCCTGGGGATTCCCCCGGCCGATTTTGCCAACCGGGATCCCGTGTTGCACCTTGAGGAGTTTCGTACCGACGGCGTTCGGGTTACGGCTGGGGAAGGATCTTCTTCCTGAGCCAGTGCGACGCCTCGATCGCGTCACCGCGCCGGATCAGTCCGCGGATTTCCTCCATTGCGGCATTGTCCATCAGGGTCTCCAGGCTGCGCAGGAACTGGACACTTGCGTCGATCGCTCCCGCGCCGTCTTCGCGGTACGGGTATTGGTCCATTGAGTACCATCCGTCGTACCCGGTTTCCCGGAGCCAGAAGATCATCTCGATATACTCAACCAAATGAACGCTACCGACGATCATGTCGTCGTCCCAGTAGCGGTAGTTATCGTTGAAGTGCATGTGAAACAGCTTTTCGCCCCGTTCCTGGAGGATTACGATCGACTCCGCTACGTTTTCGTAGGCGTAGAGCGCGTGGCCTACGTCGATACATACCCCTACGTTGTCCAGACCGGTGTCCTCGGCGAGGAGCAGCGTATCCGCGGCACGAGCCAGATAAGAATGGGTGCGCGGCTCTTTGGGTTTGTATTCCAGGGCGAAGCGGATGTCCGGATACTCCGCAGCCACAGTACGGATGCCCTCGGTGAACCAGCGCCGCTCTGTGCGAAAATCCGCCTGCAGTGAATAATCGTAGCCGTCCTGGCCCGGCCATATGTTGAGCATCGGGCAACCGACCTTCCGCGCCGTTTCCGCCGCTTCCCGGGTGGCGTCGATCGCTTGAGAGCGAATCGAAGGGTCTTTCGCGGAGAGACTTCCGTTGCCCCACCGCTTCTGGCTGAACAGATCGGGGATGATCGATACGCAGGTCAGGCCATTCTTCTGCAAGATTGACGCCATCTCATCCGCGTTATCCGGTGTGATGTCCCAGGTTCCCACCAGCTCGATGCCGCTGACTCCCTCGATCTCCGCGGCTTTTCGGATCATTTCCTCTTTCGGTGGCTGGTCTTTGTACCCGGTCGATAGAAATCTGTCGTTGGTATTGCCGAGGTTTCCGAGAATGACGGAATATTTAGTCATCGTTACTTCTCCCTATTCGTTTTCGTTCTATGAATGCAATGCATTCCTATATCCCAAGCAGCTGATCCAGGTCTTTGAGCTCGGGGATAATCGGCTCCCCGATTCGGGCAACGCTTTCCCGTTCTATGAGCGTTCCCCCCACGACGATCTTGGTAGGCGGCATCGGCGCATGTCGAATTCTCGAATCGAGGCGTCGCATCGCCGTAGAACCGATTTCTCGTTTGGATACCGCAATACTGGTCAGCGGCGGGTCGAGTAATGCAGCAGTCGGGAGATCATCGAATCCAACCACTGAGACATCCTCCGGCACCCTGACCCCCTTCTCCCGAAGCGCCTTCAACACGCCAAACGCGATTATGTCATTGGTACAGAAGAGGGCGGTTGGAAGCTTTGCTCCCGCGTTGAGATATCCGACCATGTCCTGATACGCGCCGTCAAACGTCGAGTCCGCGTTGAAGATGTATCGTCTGTCTATCTCGATACCAAAGCACGCCATAGCCTCAAGGAACGCTTTGTCGCGGAGATAGAAGTTGCGGGTCCGCACACTTGACCGTACAACGCCGATCTCACGGTGGCCATAATGCAAAAAGTGCTCGATCACCTTGAAGACTGAGTCGACGTTGTTCATATCGACAAAGTCAAACGGCACGTACTCGAGAAATGTATCGATGAAGACGAAGGGGAGCGAGACAGATTGAAACATCAACACGTCTTTACGCGTCATTTCCGTTCCCAGAACGATCGCTCCCGCCAACTCGGGTTCCGATTGTATCGTCGTAACGATCTCTTCCATCGGGGTGGTCTTGAAAGAAGTGACTTGCGTCTTGTACCGGAGCGCTTTACCGGCTTGAATGATCCCGTCAATATAGTCGGAAATGAAGACGGTATGGTCTCGGTTCACCGTGTGTCCGTGTCGCGCGATTTTCAGAAAGCGAATCGTTCCCCGATCGCCGGCAGTTGAGGAACCGCGCTGAGACGAGGTGTAGCCCATCTCCTGAGCAAGTTGGAGAACTCGTCTGCGTGTGGCTTCTCCGACTCCTGACTTGTTATTGAGGACCAGCGAGACGGTTGCCATCGATACGTCAGCCTGCTCTGCGATGTCTTTAATGGTCGTTCCCATTGCCGTTCGGATCCCCGCTCCCTTCGTTACTTGCTCACAAAGACTTGTGTTTCATGCATCAGTTCCGCGCCGTTTTTGCTGATCCTGATTCCATCCTCGAGATGCAGACCACCCCACGGTTGATGGAACAATGGAATCTCGATTGAAAGCATGGTGTTCTCGACGACGGTGCCGTTCACCCCGGGCCCGAAAATCGGCGTTTCAAATTCCTGGCAGCCGATACTGTGAAGCCCTGAGTACGTGTACCCGTAGCCGGCCTGCTCAAGCGTCCGCCTCCCGGCGCCCTCGATATCCGCGCCGGGTATACCCGCTCTGGCCGCTTCTATGCACGCTGTTCTGGCTGCAGATACGGCGTCAAATCTCTCTTTCATCGCCGGTTCAACGCCCCCTACAAAAACGGGCCTGCCGATCGTTGCGCAGTATCCCTCGTACCGGGTGATGATCGCGAGCCTGACGATATCGTTCTTCTCGATAATCCTCCGGCTCGAACGGCACAGTACAGACGCGGCGTTGGGACCGGCGCCGATCATCGGTTCAATACCGAACCCGTCTGCGCCCTCGGTGAACATGACAGACTTGACGACCGCGGCCACCTCAAGCTCGGTTTTGCCCGGCTCTATCGCATCGACAGCTGCCTCAAATGCTTTCTGGGCGATTCCGTATCCGAATCGCATCACCCGGAGTTCCGCCTCAGTTTTGACCATTCTGAGCATCGTCAGGTCGTCGTCTGCGTTGACCCACTCCCTGGTGCCCAGGAAGTTCTGGATCGCTTCCCACGTTCCGACATCCATGATGTGGCGTCCGGCGATCCCGACTCGAAGATTCGAGCTGATGGTGGTCACTTTGGAAACCACGGCGCCGAAGTCCAGTACGTTATCGAGACTGTACACCTCCTCCGGATGGACGAACTCCTTCAGTATGTACGCGTCCTCGATGGCACTTCTATTCAGGGCGAATTCGGTGGATTCAGGCCCGGTTGCCATGATCGGCTTGCCGGTCCGGGCAAAGATCAGACACACTGGCTCCAAGTGTACCGGAAAGTCACAGAGCCACCGCGCATGGGCCTGACCGAACACTTCTCGATCGTTGGAATAGGCGATCAACAGATCGAGGCCTTTGTCCCGCATCATCTCCTGCACCCGGGACCATCTCCGCGGATACTCGTGTTTCGGGATCGTGGGTTGGCTATTGTGGTCGATATTGCACCTCCAATGGTGGTCATCGTGGTCGTTCGCCATCTATACCACAATCCTCTCTTCAGGTTGCTAAAGTTGTCAAGCGTGAATTTTAGTAAACACTAGTAAAATTTTCCATTGACGGAAAACGAGAGAGGGACTACGCTTCACAGTGAAGAGAGTCATTGGACCCCAAACAAGGAGGAGGGAAGATGAAGAAAATTGTATTTTTGTTAGTTATCGCGGCTGTTTTGATTACACCGGCGGTGTTTGCCGGTGGAAGTCAGGAGGGCGACGACGGGCCGGAGATCGTTGTTGTCCCGAAGGACTCCTCGAACCCCTGGTTTGTGCGGATGGAAGTGGGCGTCGACGAGTACGCTGAAGAAACCGGATTGAACGTCTATCAGCGGGGGACTGCCGAGATCGACGCGACGCTTCAGGCGCAGCTTGTGCAAGACCTGATCGCTCAAGGCGTTGATGCTATCTGTGTTGTCCCGGTAGACGTCGTCTCTATTGAGCCGGTACTGAAACAGGCCCGGGATGCGGGTATTGTTGTGATCAGTCACGAGGGTGCGGCTCTCGAAAACGTTGACTATAACATCGAGGCGTTCTCCAACGCCGGTTATGGTGCGTTTATCATGGACAACCTGGCCGAGGCGATGGACGAAGAGGGGGTGTATACCACGATGGTCGCGTCGCTTACGGTAGGCGCGCACAACGAGTGGGCGGACGCTGGCGTTGCGCACCAGAAAGCAACCTATCCCGACATGCAGCTCCTGGAAGCGCAGCCCCGTGTTCAATCACAGGACAACGGTGACGTGGCGTACAATACGGCGAAAGAGTTGTTTAACACCTATCCGGAACTCAAGGGCATCATGGGGACTTCCTCCTACGATGCTCCCGGTGTAGCTCGGGCGATTGAAGAGCTTGGCCTTGTCGGCGAAGCGTTTACCTCAGGTACCGGTCTTCCCGCGGCCAATGCGGAGCTCCTGAAGAGCGGCATCATCGAGTCACTGACCCTTTGGGATCCGGCGGAGGCTGGTAAGGCGATGGTCTCTCTCGCCGTAATGGTGCTCGAAGGCGAAGAGATATCCGAACCTGTGGATCTCGGTATCGACGGTTATGACGCAATGACGTTCCGCGAAGCGGGATCCAAGACCCTCGAGGGTGAGGGCTGGATTGTCATCAATGCGGAAAACGTAGATAGCTTCGGATTCTAACGTTTGACGCGTACCTCAGAAAACGTGCGTCCTGCCGTTGACAGTGTTGACGGCAGGACGTATTTATGTACGGAGCGTTTTCCCAAGACCAATAGTATGACACTGTAGCAAGATGACGAAGGAACAGACCATGGCAGGAGCATTGCTGAAAGCTACTGACGTATCGAAATCGTTTGCCGCTGTTCAGGCTCTCGAGGACGTCTCCTTTTCTATCGAGCCGGCGGAAGTACACGCACTGGCAGGCGAGAACGGAAGCGGTAAGTCAACGCTGATTAAGGTTATCAGCGGCGTACATGCTCCCGATTCCGGGACCATAGAGATAGAGGGAACAACGTTTGAGCGTTTGACCCCGATGCAGTCGATCAACCAGGGCATTCAGGTTATCTATCAGGACTTCTCGGTCTTTCCGAATCTCAGTGTCATGGAGAACCTGGCGGTTAACAGCGAATTGGCCGAACACCGGTTTTTCGTGAACCGCAAGCGGATGCGCGCCATCGCCGAAGAGGCGGTCAGCAGGATCGGATTCGACGTCGATCTTGACGATACCGTAGAATCCCTTTCGGTGGCGCAGAAGCAGATGATCGCTATCAGCCGGGCGCTCATTTTTAACACCAGGCTTATCATCATGGATGAGCCGACAACCGCGCTTACCAAGAAAGAGGTCGACACCCTCTTTGAGACGATCCTGAAACTCAAAGAGCGGGGAATCGCGACGCTCTTCGTAAGCCACAAATTGAACGAAGTGTTCGATATATCGGAAAAATTCACTATCCTGAGGAGCGGGAAGGTGGCCGCCCACGGCGCGGTTGAGGATCTGACGGAAGAAAAGTTCTCGTTCCATATGACCGGGAGAACCTTTGAAAAGCACCACTTCGAGCCGACGATTCAATCAGAGGAACCGATTCTCGAAGTTAAGGGTATTGGTCGAGAGCCCCATTTCCGCGATGTCTCCTTCTCTTTGAAACGGGGCGAGATCCTTGGAATCACGGGACTGCTGGATTCCGGGCGTTCCCAGGTCGCGCTCTCTCTCTTCGGTATAGCGCCCGTTGATTCCGGTCAAGTGCTTCTCGAGGGTAAACCGGTCACGATCGACACCCCCCAGGCGGCGATTCAACACAAGATCGGCTTTGTTCCGGAAGACCGGTTGACCGAGGGGTTGTTTCTGCCTCAGAGCATAGCGGATAACGTCGTCGTTGGGGAGATTGACGAATTGACGAAGCGATTCAGCTTCGTCGACGCGGAGAAGCGGGCGACGGAGGTGGAGAAATGGGTCGGGGAACTTGCGATCGCTACCCCGAACCCGGATAACGCGTGTCTGACCCTTTCGGGGGGTAATCAGCAACGAGTGGTTCTGGCCAAGTGGCTTGCCTGTGACCTGGACATCCTTGTTCTCAACGGGCCAACTGTAGGCGTTGATATTGGCTCAAAATACGATATACACGGCATCTTGCAGGGCCTCGCCAAACAGGGGTTGAGCCTCATAATCGTGTCTGACGACTTGCCCGAAATCCTCGAAAACTGCTCTCGTATCCTGGTGATGAAGTCCGGGGAAGTTGTCGCGGATCTGGATAGCGAAAAGACCGATGAATCCGAGATTTTATCATACATGATGTAGGGAGAGGACGTTGTGGATGCACGACTTAATAAGCAACTGAAGCGACTGCTCCGGCGGAACGAGCCGTATATCACGCTGGTACTCATAGGACTCGCGCTGCTGATTCAGTACCGCTCCGGGCAGTTCTTTACGGCAAATAACCTCGTGAGCCTTGCCTCGGCGTTGATCGTTCCCGGACTCTTCGCAATCGGGGCGTATCTTGTCCTCGTATCCGGCGGTATCGATGTATCCTTTCCGGCACTGGCCTCCTTGAGCGTCTATATTTCCACGGTGCTCCTCATTAACGCCGGATATGAGGGCGGAGCGTGGCTGGCGTTTGTGGTGGCGATGATCGTGGGCGCTATCCTCGGAGCGTTTAACGGTCTCTTTGTCGGCGTTTTCAAATTGCCGACACTTATCGTTACGCTCGGGACCACCTACGTATTCAGAGGGTTTATGCAGGGTGCCCTGGACTCGGTGCAATGGGCGACCATCCCCGACGGGATGCGGGCGTTCGGCACAGCGGCGTTATTCACGGCAGAAAACCCGGTGACCGGGCTTACCGCACGGATGCCGGTTGCATTTCTCCTTTTTCTGGCAATTCTCATTCTTGTTTCGCTGATGATTCGTTTTACCATGTTCGGTCGTTCGATCTACAGCATCGGTGGTGCCGAGGTGAGCGCGATACGCGCCGGCTACGATGTGGTCAAGACCAAGGTGCTTATCTACGTGATCGTCGGGATTATCGCAAGTATCGCGGCGGTTATTCGAGTAAGCATGATGCAACAGCTTCACCCGACCAATATGTTGGGGATGGAATTGCGCGTCATCGCCGGCGTTGTTTTGGGGGGGATCTCCATCACCGGCGGGAAGGGGTCGCTTTTCGGGGCTATGGTCGGCACGATGCTCATCGTTGTTGTTGTCAACTCGATGATCCTGTTGGGAATACCAACCTCCTGGCGGAGCGTGTTTACCGGCGCCCTCATTATTATCGGTACCGGAATAAGTGCCCGACAAGCGGTCGGTCAGTATCGAGGGAAGAAGGCGTTTTTCTCCAAGCGACGCGTTACTGATGGAGGCGTGGCATGAACGATCTTCCTCGAACGAAGCTACGGTCCGCCGGTGAGTTCTTTCGAACGGAACCACATGTGACACGACTCGTGGCGATTACCTTTGTGTGGCTGGCGTTCCTCGCGATCACCCGGTTTGATCGGTTCTATTCGCTCCTTAACTTTCAGACGATGGCCGCGCAGTTCCCGGAGTACGGCCTGATGTCTCTGGGAATCATGCTCTGTATGATCACCGGCGGAATCGACCTCTCTCTCGTTGGAATTGCCAATCTGACCGGTATCCTCATGGCGCATGTACTCCTGGCGCTAACCGGGGAGAGCGGGGAGTTACCCGCGATGGCCATACCGGCGGTTTTCGCGCTCGGTGCGGTTGTCGGGCTTTCATTGGGCTTCTTTAACTCGGTGCTGATAACGCGATTCAATATTTCGCCGATACTGGCCACCCTGGGTGCGGGAGAGCTTTTTAAGGGGATCTCCATGGCGATGACAAATGGCGCTGCCGTGAGTCGCTTCTCGTCGGAATACGCCTTGACCGTGAATAACCGCATCTTCGGGGACCTCATACCGGTACAAACGCTGGTCTTTGTCGGCGCCGTGTTTTTCATTTGGGTGTTGCTGACCCGAACGACGTACGGGCCGAAACTGTATCTACTTGGAACCAATCCGGTGGCGGCGCGATTCAGCGGCCTCAAGACCAGGAATCTTCTGACCAAGACCTACGTTCTTTCGGGGTTATTCGCTGGTGTCGCCGGTATGGTTATGCTTGGGAACTACAACTCCGCTCGGGCGGATTACGGCGCGGTTTACACGCTCCAAAGCATCATGATCGTCATTCTCGGTGGCGTGAGTCCCTTTGGCGGTAAGGGGCGGATAAGCGGTGTCGTACTTGCTATCGTTCTTGTTCAGCTTCTTCAGACCGGCATCAACCGATTTCCGGTGATCAACAGCTTTTTCATCTTCCTCCTGTGGGGAAGCGCTCTGCTCCTGGTTATGGTGCTGGACGTCTTCTCAGACCGCAATGGAAAGCAGAAGAAAAAGAAGCAGAATAGCGGTGAGGTTGCGGCTACTGACGGAGGGTAGTCACGGCGATCAGGTCAGTGATGTCCACCGTTAGGCGGACGGCCGCCAGAGGCAGGATTTTACGGCTCCGCGGTAGTATCCTCGTCGTCCGTAGAATTCGGCTGTTCAGTCCTTCGAGTCTTCCAGTAGTCCGGATCCCGGTGGAGATGCATCACAGCCATGACCGAGACGAAATCAGGGTCAGAAAGCGGTTTCCAAGCCCTTCTTGTAGCGACTCGTACCACATCGCCGCGTCGACCATCTCCGGTTCAGCCTCGGAACCGACGGGCCAATCAGCCGACAGAAACGCGCACGGGACCCACGATGATCACCGGGCTGGTCGGTCCCCTTGGGACCGATTTCTTGGTCAGCTCAACCGGCTGGATCAACTCTGCCTCCGATAAGTACCAGGACCCCGACGCACCGGCGGGCCAACCTGACACCTACAACGAAACATACTCATTTTGCCAGGCCGGGTATCCGGTGGGCATGACCGTTTTTCAGCGCTATTGGAGCAACGCCCAAAGCGGTTTTGTGACGGAAACCGGATCGCTCACCATAGAATGGGAGGCCGGACCCTTCGCGACCGATCTCAGGCAACTCTGGTTTGCTGACCAGGGGTATCTGGCCGTCCCCGGCTACTGGATTTTGTGGATGATTGATTGACGGCTGATCGAAAAGACGTGAAGAGGTTCTCAATGGCTGCAATATAGCGTACTCTCGGGGGTGTCCAGTTCGTTTACGCGTTGGACTCGTCGTTCAGCGATTCCAGAAAGGCGCGAAACGTCAGTAGTTCTTCGATGAGCATCGGTTGCAGTGCGCGCACTGTCGCCACCATGTGATCAAGCCGGCTCCAGTCCCATTCGAGTTGAAAATAGTATCGTTTGAAGTGACGAAACCGCATGAGCTCATCAAGCTTGGATACCGTAGCACTGGAAAGAACAGCCGGTCGAGTATCGGGAATATCCATGCTCATCCTTCGCAATAGATCGGAGTGCCAACGGGTCTGTTCCAGATGGTTACCGAACTGCTGCGAAATCCGGAACAGTACCGTCTCGGCGGCAGTGTAATAGTTCTCCACCAGTCCGGCGATGGCGACGCTCATGAAATCGGTTCGTCCCAGACCGCCGATACCCGCTTGTTCCGCAGTTTCGATCGTTTTGATCAGCTTCGTAGTTACCGTTTGCCACCCATTAACCTCCGCGATCAGGTCAGTTATTTCATTCATCGGTCTCGTCCTCCCGGGGACGCTGGTACACTACTTGCCCCCGCCGGAGAATCTGCTCACGATGCTCCGGCAGCAGGTTCTCCCACCGCACCAGATCGAGGGGGTAGGCGGTCATCTCGAACAGCTCTTTTTCCAGTTGGAGCCAGGTTTCGAGCTCATCTATACCTTCCACGGCGATGTCGATATCCGAGATAGCGCTGAATAAGCGGGGATCTACGAGTGATCCCCACTGATAGATCCGCACCGGACTATATGCATCGCGGACGTGGGCAATCAGGGTCGACGCGGCGACTTGCATCGCCCCAAGGCGTTCCCGCAACGCGGCTTCTTCCGTTTCCCGGCGCTTCTGGTAGGTGCGAGCCGCCGCGCGAATATCGATTGCCATACTATCAATAGTATATCCCCCGTCGGGGAATGTCAGCACGGCGCCAGCAATGGCCCTTACGTTTCTCAATCCAGCAACGGTTCGCGATCGTGTCATTGATCATGTGCAAACGGTTCAGCAGTCGGGACTGGAAACGTACGTGGGACAACTCTCCATCGCAAAGATGCGGGAAACGTGCAGAGCGCTTGGTATTGCTATCGGGTGTATGTGATTCCTCGGCCGTCGCAACCCTGGCATCCCGACCCGCGCCTTCCCTACCTCCGGCAACACCGCTATGATGCGGGATCTATGTTACAAGAAATTCATCCTCAGCCTATTCGAACCACCCCTGACAACCGGTTTGCCGCGGATACGATGACGCGCCGGTTGCCGGCCAACATCAGAAACGTCATCAAGGCGAATCCTGATTACGCACCGCCGATTCGGCGGGACCTGGAAGAACTGGCGGAGGCGATCGCCGGGAACGAGGTGATTCCACCGCTGCCGCTTCCCGCGTGGGACTCGGACCGTTGGTTGCCGGTGTACGAGGAACACGCCGACGAACGGTGGCATGACACGCAGTGGTTTTCTGGCGAAACCTACGGGTTCCGCTTGTTGCTGTCGGCGGCGCGGTACTTTGAAACGTTGGTAGATCCATTCGGGGCGATCAAGCGCAACGAGCTGGAGACGGCCGCGCCGTTTCTTCCGTTGCAGCGGTTTGCGCAATCCCCGGCCCGCGACGTGGCTCGCGTTGAAGAAGCGTTGCATCTGTCGATGTGGGGGAACCGCGCGGATATCTCGTTTACCGCAGGGGGCGCGTTGGACCACTCCGCCGGCGACAGTCAGCTGTTGCTGGTGGACGACTCAGCTCCGGCGGCGCAGGTCCTGTCAACGGCGACCGGTCCGGTCCATATCGTGATGGACAACTCCGGCGCGGAGCTGGCGGGAGACCTTGTCCTTGCGGTAACCCTTGTGGACGCGCTGAATACCACGGTGGTTCTGCACCCGAAGCTGTATCCCACTTACGTCAGCGATACCACCGTAAAGGATATTCACGATTTCATCGCCGCCGCCCGGCGATCCGATGACGCTGCGGTGCATCGGATGGCGGCTACCGTTGCAGAGCATTTCGACAGCGGGACGATTCGGATTGCCCCTGACGATTACTGGTGCGGCGTCCGCTTCTTTTCGGAGATGCCGCGCCGTATTCAGGAGACGTTCACCGGTGCCGGCGCGGTTATCGTCAAGGGAGATTTCAACTATCGAAGGGTGTTCCGCGATACGATATGGGAAAACGGTACCGACCCGGTCACCGCGATGGGTGTGGAACTCCCGCATCCGGTCGTATTGCTGCGTACCATGAAAAGCGACTGTCTGGTTGGAGTGGACGCCAAGGTCAGCTCCGCGCTTGACGATACTGAACCGGGATGGCGGACCGCCGGAAAGCGCGGGTTGATCCAGATGATCCCGGGACGCTGAAGCCGTTCTACCGGGCGGGTCCTCTGGCTCCGCGCCCATCGGCCCCGCGCCCGCTGGGCCCGCCGGGAGCGATCACCCGCCGGTGATCGCCGCGTATACTTTTTCGGTTGCCGGCGTGGGAACGTTGAGCTCTTTCCCGAGACGGATGATCGTTCCACCGAAGAGGTCGCCCTCGTTGGGGGCATTCGGTTTTTCCAGGTCCCGCTGGTAACTGGTTGTGGTCTCCGGCGGAAACACTTTTCCTTTCTCAAATGCCGCAGCGGCGGCATCCTCGGGCAGTGCGATCCCTTTTGCGCGCGCCACCGCCACGATCTCCCGTTGAATATCTTTGGTGCTTGCCGCCAGTTCCGGATCCGCGACAACGCCACCCAGCGGTTTTCCGCTCAAGCCGGTGGTGAGGCCGAAGGATGCGATAAAGAGGAACTTGGTCCACACCGCCGGGAGGGGATCTTCAAACCACTCCGCAGGAATTTCCGCGCGCTCAAGAAGGGCGAGGAGCGGCGCAGGGTCGTAGTGGAGGTCACCCGGTTCGCGGCCAAAGACGATGTTGCCCGGCCCGCCTTTATGGGCGACGCTGCCCGGCCGGGTAATGGCGGAGGAGATGTAAACCGCCCCGGGGAGGACGATGCCGTCTTTGATCTCGGCGCGGATGCGTTCGTGGATGTCCGCCCCGTTGAGGAGCGGTACAATTACCGTCTCCGCGCCGATCACCGGCTTGAGTTGGCGGCATGCGTCGGTCAGACCGTACCCCTTTACACACAGGAAGACGACGTCGGCGGTTCCCGCTTCCTTGACCGTTGCGGTGGCCCGGGCGGGACGGACCGTATAATTCTCGCCGGCGGGGCTGGTGAAGTGCAGGCCCGTGTCCCGTATTGCGGCGAGGTGATCGCCCCGGGCGACGAAGGTCAGTTCCGGTTCGCCGACGGCGGTTGCGTGGGCGGTGTCGGCGTCGTGGATCTCTTTGTCGAGGGCGTGACCGAGGTGAGCGCCGATATAGCCGCCGATGCCCCCCATGCCGAATACGATGATGTTTTTCATCGTTCTATTGTAGCGCGATTTCGCCGTTTTTGCAGCGCCGCCGGTGGTGGTTACGGCGCCGGAAACGGAGGCGGGCACCCATCGCCCCCGGGGAGAGCGCTACGGATTTACCGTGGCGTTAGTCAGGTCGAGGCTGGTGACGTTGCCGATCTGGTGGGCGGCACCGATGCGTTGTTCCCCGAGGCAGTAGCTGCACACCGCGCTGGGCATGGGGTAGCGTAAGCGCGAGCCGGTCACCGTCGTCTGTTCCGGCGCTTCGTCCCGCAGAAGGCGGGCGAGCTCAAAGGCTCCCTGACCGCTCAGTCCGTTGACCGGCAGGATCCGCGCGCGGGGGTTTGCCTGGTGGACCCGGGCGGCAAACACCTCCCGCTCCGCCTGACTGACCACGTCGCCTTTGGTGATCACCACCACATCGGCGGTACGCAGCATCGGTCCGACCTTTTTGGGGGTGTTGATCCCGCTCAGGTTGTCGATTACCGCCACCGCCATCACGTCTTTGATGTGGGGATAGCAGCGGTTGCACAGGCCCGCGGACTCGGTGAAGAGGATTTCCAGGTCGCTCCCGCTACCCCAGGAGAACGTCTCCTCGATGTTGCTGGCAAAGTAGTGGTCCGGACAGATC